>JAHDFT010000455.1 GCA_020628015.1 Bacteroidota bacterium | reverse complement strand
TCCTGATTCTGTACAGCTCTACCAATGCTTTCATAATAATACCCCAACTCCTTCAACTGATCCAATTTATATAAATTTCGACCATCAAAAATGACCTTTTGCTTCATTAATTCGGTCATTTTATCAAAATCTGGAGTACGGAACACATTCCATTCTGTAACAATGATCAAAGCATCTACTTCCTCAATTGCCTCATACATATTCTCAGCAAACTGCACCTGATCACCATAAATTTGACGCACATTTTCTATCGCTTCAGGATCATAAGCTTTCACCTTTGCTCCTCCATCTAGTAAAGCACGAATGACATCTACAGCAGGAGCCTCTCGGATATCATCTGTATTGGGTTTGAATGCCAAGCCCCAAATCCCGAAGGTTAAACCTTCTAATTCGTTATTATAATAGTTTTGAATTTTATTGATAAAACGAACTCGCTGTTCCTGATTGACCTCGATTACCGAATCTAAAATGTTAAACTCATAACCATGTTCTCTGGATGTACGATGTAAAGCCATTACATCTTTAGGGAAACAGCTTCCGCCATAACCTACACCAGGAAATAAGAAACGCTTACCAATACGAGAATCACTTCCCATACCAATACGCACCATATCCACATTTGCTCCTGCTTTTTCACAAATATTCGCAATCTCATTCATAAAAGAAATACGAGTAGCTAGATAAGAATTAGCAGCATATTTGGTTAACTCAGCAGAACGCCAGTCCATCATATAAATCGGGTTTCCTTGACGAACGAATGGCTCATATAAATTTCGCATCACTTTCTCTGCACGCTCCGAATTCACCCCAATCACTACTCGATCAGGCTTCATAAAATCAGGTACAGCCGCCCCTTCTCTTAGGAATTCAGGATTAGATACCACATCAAAAGGTACATCTGTATTTTGCTTGATCCGCTGATGTACTTTTTCTGCGGTACCTACTGGAACGGTACTCTTATTGACTACGACTTTGTAATCTTTAATCAAAAAACCAAGCTTATTGGCCACATCTAATACATAAGATAAGTCAGCAGAACCATCTTCACCAGGTGGAGTAGGTAATGCAAGAAAAATAATCTCTGCATGATCTACCGCTTTTTCTAAATCGGTCGTAAAATCAATGCGTCCTTGTTTCAAATTACGCTCTAATAAAATATCTAAGCCTGGCTCATAAATCGGCATTTCGCCACGCTTATACGCTTCTACTTTTTTTGCATCAACATCAACACAAATGACATGATTACCCGTCTCTGCAAAACAAGTACCTGTCACAGAGCCAACATAACCAGTTCCAATAACAGCAATATTCATATTTGATTATTTTGTTGTATGATTGATTTTACTCTATGTCTAGTAGTTATTAATCTACTTCATTCGAGGTATCAATCAAGACATTATATGCATCCCTGGCATTTAGCAATAAATAGGGTATATAGGCGATAGAAGTCGAAATAGCGGCTCCTATTGCTCCATAAACAGGGATTAAATAATAATTAAGTACAATATTCAATAATAAAGAAAAACTTAGATTTATTGCCCGTTTTTTCGCAAGTCCTTGATAATCTAATAATTGATTTAGGAAAACGATCAGGGAAAAAATCAAAATGTAGACGGTTAATATCTTCAAAGGTAATACACTTCCGATGTATTCTTGGCCTAAAATAATGGCTAAAAAATCACCAAAAAGCAAAATAAACAATACAATTCCACCAAAAATCAAGGCATTCAGCCCTACCACTCGTAAAAAAACTTTTTGAAGTGTTGCTCGATTTTCTGCTGTAATTTTCGCAAAAACGGGCATGGTTCCCATTGCTAATGCATAGCTAATATGGGGTAATTTGGTCACGATTTGCTTGGCAACTGCATAATCTCCTACTTGTGATTTATTGGACAACCAACCCAACATAATGGTGTCAATTTCTGTTGCAATCATAAAACCAATACTAATCACAAATAAGGGTAGACTATAATCGAATAAAGCTTTTAGAAAATGGGGACGATCTGTGGATGTGGATACTTCTGATTTAGTGGGCTGATAAAAACGATGATACAATAACCAACCAGCGATACAACAAGTAATAATCACCGCAAGAATGAAGCCATACAAGACATTTTCCAGACTCACCGCAAGATTTAACAATAAAAATACAAAGCCCAATTTTAGGGAAAACTCTGTTGCTGTTGTTACAAAGTTATAGCGAATCTGGTGTAAGCCTGTAAAGCTTCCTTTGAAATATTCTGCCAAGCTTGTCAGGGGAATTAAGATGGCGGAGATGCGGAAAAGATTGGTATAATGTGGATTTTTTATAAAGTGAGCAAAAGGGCTACTGAATACCAATAGAATCAGCATCCAAATCAACATAATGCCCAATCGCAATTTAAAGCTATCAACAATCACCCAACCCAGTTTAGTAGTCTGATTGTATTCTGCTAAATACTTCGTTGTTGCTCGAATACCAAAATAAGACACCAATAAGATAATAGAAAAATAGGAGTAGAATAAAGACCATTCATCCCATAGTCCTTTACCTAGTTTCTGTGTCAAGTAGTAGTTTAAAAGAAAAAAAGAGGGAAAGGCAATCAATTTAGTTGCAAATCCCCAACTCGTTTCTTTAAACAGCTTTTTAAATAAGTTTGACAAGGGATTGATAATTTTTGTGAAACGGCTCACAAAGGTAAGGCTTTTTTAGGAGTATATACTCGTAGTAGTGTAAACATAGGAATAAGTGATCATTAAAGCCTGCTCTCCAAATTTAAAATTGTGCCTACTTTTCCTTAATTTTAGCGACATTTTGTTTCTTATTAACAAAAAAACCTTTATGTACCTAAAAAGGATATTGTTTTTTACTTATTTTCTAGGTTTATTGGTACTTATTGTAGCTTGTAACGACACCAACTCCAAAAAACCAGCTAAAAAGCAGCCTAAAAAATCAGCAAAAAATAAAAACCCAAAGTCCGAGCCAGCTTTTAAACGTCCAAATATTGTCATTTTATTGGCGGATGATTTGGGCTGGAATGATGTGGGCTATCATAATAAAGAAATTAAAACGCCAAATATAGATCAATTAGCAGAGGAGGGTATGCGTTTGAATCGCTTTTATGTGTCTAACGTTTGCACTCCTTCGAGAATTGCATTGATGACTGGCCGTTATCCTGGTCGCTTTGGTTTGACCAATGGTGTACTCAATCCCAACCGTAAAGAAGGGCTTCCTCCTGAAGAATATATCCTACCAGAATTATTGGCAGAAGCGGGTTATGATCGTAGAGCTTGTATTGGTAAATGGCATATGGGGCATGCTCATATCAAATATCACCCTGTCAATCAAGGCTTTTCACATTTCTATGGACATTATGGCGGTCAAATCGACTATTTTACCCATAAAAGGCGAGGAGAAATAGATTGGCATCGGAATTTTGAAACCTCCTATGATAATGGCTATTCTACCGATTTAATTGCGGAGGAATCGGTCAAATTTATTATGGATGCGAAACCAGAAGAACCCTTTTTCTTATATGTCCCCTTCAATTGTCCACATACGCCACTACAGGCTAAAGAAGAAGATTTGGTGGAGTATGATTATAATCCTGATGATCCTAAATTTGCCTCGAAAGATGATAACGAAATCAAATTACCGAATGGAAATATCGTAGGTACCAATCTATTTGGTCGAGGTAATAGTAAACGGCAGACTTATTCTGCAATGATTAGCAGTATGGATCAGGCTATCGGGCGGATATTAGATGCCTTGGATCAAAAGGATATTTCGAATAATACGATTGTGCTTTTTTATAGTGATAATGGAGCGCATTATGCACAAGGGGGTAGTAATAAACCCTTGAAAGGGGAGAAGGGAACGGTTTTCGAGGGGGGAGTTCGTGCGCCTGCGGTCATTCGTTGGCCAGATCGGGGCTGGACTGGTGGTAAAGTGATTGAGGATATGTTAGGTCATATTGACATTTTCCCTACCTTACAAAAATTACTCAAAATAAATGAAAACCCATTTAAACAGATTGATGGAACGAATGTATTGGGTATTTTAGATGGTACACAAAAGGAAGTGCCTGAACGTTATTTTTATCTGGGTAGAAAGGCTTTGGCAACCAATCGCTGGAAATTGGTTAAAGGGAAGTTATATGATATGAAAACGGATATGGTGGAGAAAAATGATATTTCTAAAGAAAAGCCCAATTTATACAAAAGGTTGATTAAAAAATTGGATCAAATGCGTAAGGAAATTGAGGTAGAAGTGGAGCCTGATAATTCTTTTGAAGTACAACCAGAATGGAAAATGCCTGATTATTAAGG
>JAHDFT010000454.1 GCA_020628015.1 Bacteroidota bacterium | reverse complement strand
CTGTGACCGCTATGCGGTCATTAAGAAAAATAGCTAACATACCCAATCTCAAAGGCTGGAAGTATAAGGGCTTCATAATAAAGATTACACTTTCCCCCCAATATGTCATGCACTCAATTTATTTTTTGCTTGTTACTAAAGAGGACAAGACTATGCATACTCACTCAATTCCAACCAACGATCCGTCTTTTCATCAATCAATTGAATCACCTCCCCTATTCTAGCCGACCATTTCATCAAATCCTCATGACCAGCAGTTCCTTCATTTAACTTTGTTTCTAAATCTGCTTTTTCCGTTTCCAAGGCTTCAATTTCTGCCTCTAAACGATCAAATTCTCGCTGTTCATTATAAGATAACTTGACCTTCTCCTTTTCTCTTTGTTTATAAGCAGGCTTTGTCTTTTCCTTACCTTGCTCTTCCTCTCGTTTTTGTACTCGCTCTGCCTTCACCTCCGCCTGTTTAGCCTCCCGATACCTAGAATAATTACCAGGATAATCCCTAATCTTTCCATTCCCCTCAAACACAAACACATGATCTACCAAACGATCCATAAAATAACGATCATGTGAGACAATTATCAAACAACCATTATAAGTCATTAAATAATTTTCTAGTAAATTGAGGGTCAATAAATCCAAATCATTAGTTGGCTCATCCAGAATGAGGAAATTGGGATTTTCCATTAATACGGTCAACAAATACAAACGTCGTTTTTCGCCTCCACTTAAAGTAGACACATGATTTTGATGCATGTGATAAGGAAACTGAAAATGATCTAGTATTTGTCCTGCCGAGAGGTATTTTCCTTTTTCCATAGGTAAAATTTCGGCAATATTACGAATCACCTCTATTACCTTCATTCCAGGTTTAAAATTCAATCCAGATTGTGTATAATAACCAAAAACCAAAGTCTTTCCAATCGTTACTTTTCCTGCATCTGGACGCTCTTTACCCACCAACATATTGAGAAAAGTACTCTTTCCTACCCCATTTTTACCCACAATCCCTACCCGATCCCTACGCTTGAAAACATAGGTAAAATCCTTCATAATCACCTGATCCCCATAGCTCTTATCAATATTAAAAATCTCAATCGTCTTTTTTCCAATCCGTTCCATTTTAATCCCAGCAAAACCCAAGTCCGCCTCCTTAATTTTGATGCTGGCTTTGTCTTTAATTTTATCAAAAGCATCAATCCTCGCTTTGGACTTAGTGGTTCTTGCTTTGGGCTGCGCTCTAATCCATTCCAACTCCTTCTTCATCAACTTTTGTGCTTTATCCACTTCTACTGCCATATTTACAGTAGCTTCTGATTTTTTCTCTAGGAAATAGGAATAATTCCCTTTATACTTCTGTAGTCGCCCTCGATCCAATTCCAAAATTTCATTGGTAACTCGATCCAAAAAATAACGGTCGTGTGTCACCAATAACAAAGCCATATTAGTCTGCTTGACTAAATACTCCTCCAACCATTCTACCATTTCCATATCTAAGTGGTTGGTCGGCTCATCCATGACCAAAAAATCTGGTTCTTGCACCAATACCGCAGCCAAAGCGACCCTTTTTTGCTCTCCTCCTGATAAAGCGGTAATCTTTTTTTGCAAATCATGGATATTAAACTTCCCTAAAATCTGCTTGATTTTCGCCTCATAATCCCATGCATCCAAAGCCTGCATTTGTTCCATTGCCTGTTCTAATGCCTTTTGATTGGCTGTAGAAGACTCATATTCACTATTGAATAAAGCCATTTCATAATCCTGAATGGCTTTTAAAGCAGGGTTATCAGATGCAAAAATAGCATCCATAACCGTTTCACAATGCTCAAAGGCTGGCTCCTGATCCAAATAACCTACTCGTACACTTCGATGTACTCGAACCGAACCACCCAAATCAGAAGCATCCTGTCCTACTAATATTTTTAAAAGGGTAGATTTGCCAATACCATTTTTAGCAATCAAAGCCACCTTTTGACCTCGATTAATACTAATATTGATCCCACTAAACAAAATCTTTTCTCCAAAAGTCTTTGATAGATTTTCTGCTAAGATATAATTCATGAAACAAAGATAAAAAATAATCGAATGCTGTAAGGACAATTGACTAGTAATGTATGGCAATCGTATAAAAATAAACCCAGCGAACTTAGAATCTATGGATTGATTGTCGATAATGATTTGACTTCAATAAACCTTTTGATTTCTTGAGCAATTCTTTGTTCATGATCACTTCTAGGAATATGCCCCATACCTTCCAGCCAAACGACCTCACAATCCTCAATCAATTGGCTGTATTTTTCGGTATGTGCAGGAACAATCAACGGATCATCGGTGCCATGCAGGAGTAAGGTAGGAATACGAATCTCCTGCATGCGCTCTAAACGAGAGCCACTTTTGCGAATGGCTTTACTATGGTGATTCCCTGCTAGTGGATTACTATCTCGATTTTCTTTTTTATCAAAACGAATGCGGTGAACCAGATAATGAATCAACTCCTCATCTATCTCCTTATCTCTTCTCAAAAAAGCAATCAAACTGGCTCTGCTCTTAACCACCTGTTCCATACTCCTTCCTTGAAACTTCAATATATTATAGGCTACCGCTCTTGCCATCTCAAAAGTGACTGACTTTATTTTAGGATCAAAATAATAAGCAGTAGACAAGAAAGAAGTGAGCGTCAAGGCACGTTCTGGATGATCCAAAACCAATTGTTGACCAATCATACCGCCCATAGATACACCAACAATATGTGCCTTTTCAATATTCATTTTATCCAAAATGGCAATCGCATCTTCTGCCATATCTTTAATATTATAATTCCCCTTATCTGGCCAACTAGAACCACCAACATCCCGATTGTCATAACGAATAATGTGGTAATCCTTTTTGAAAGGGTCTATAATATCCGATGACCAAACAATACCACTAGTACTATGCCCCATAATTAATAAAATCGTGGGCTTGCTTATGTCCCCAATACTTTCATACCAAATCAAGCTTCCATCTGCTGCCTCTGCCACATCTGCTTGTCCCATATAAAAATTTTTTATGGGCATTGCCTGTGCTTCTGCTACTATTTTTTTTACAGTAGCCTTGTCTGGCATAACAGGCATTCTAGCAGGTTTAATAATCGCACAACCAGACCAATAGAAGCTAATCAATAATATAAGAAGTGGTAATAGTAGTTTCATCCTTTAGTTGAATCAATAAAAATATAAGAATTGAAACTACAAATATAATAATTTATTGCAAGGGAAATTGTAATCAGCGTTTAGTGATTGCTACAATAGCCTAAAACTATCCCATCAATTTCTTCAAATCATCTGCTGATTTTGCCAAAATCGTATAACTCATCCGCAATTGCTCCTTTTCCAATTCAGGTTGAGTAATATCTATATCTAGCTCATCAAGAATGTGAATCCATGCCAATAACTCCGCAGTAGCAGGCTTTTTACGCAATCCCCGATTATTGCGGATTTCTTTGAAATGATCAATTGCAGCATCCAACATTTGCTCCTTGAAAAATTTGGTCAATTCTAGGCGACTATTGACAATTTCTTTGAGTAAAGCCTTTCCAGGAAATGGAATATGAAAAAAGACACAACGACGCAAAAAAGCATCTGGTAAATTCTTCTCCGAATTACTAGTAATTACCACAATCGGACGATTCGCCTCATCCGCCTGAAATCGCTTACCCGTCTCCTTAATTTGAAACTCCATTTGCTCCATTTCATTCAATACATCATTAGGAAAATCCCTAGGAGCTTTGTCAATTTCATCAATCAAAACCACAGCACGTTGTTGAGTAGAGTTGACAATCGCTTTACCCAAAGCCTCCAAATCAATATAATTCTCCGCACTCAAATCCTGATTCGATTTGAGCTGGGCATCATGGAAATGACGCAGGGAATCATACCGATAAAATAGGTCTTTGGCGGTGGCATCTGATTTGGTGAAAAACTTGTATAAAGGTAAACCCAACTGATAAGCAATACTATTGGCCAATTGTGTTTTACCCGTTCCTGGCTCTCCTGTCAATAATAAAGGCTGTCCCAAAGCTAATGCAACATTCACTGCATCACTCAATGGTACAGAAGCAATATAACGATCAGGATTTTCAATACCTCTGATTTTCTGATAATCAGGCAAGGCAATCTGCCGTTCTGCCAAGGTTGCTCCTTTAGGACTGTATAAATGAAATGACATTTGTAAATATTTTTGTTAGTTGTTTTTAATTGATTTTACGGAGTTCTTAATATTTTCTTTTCTTGGCCCGACCTTATGGATTTTAGGTAAAATGTTTCAAAAATCCGTTAAG
>JAHDFT010000453.1 GCA_020628015.1 Bacteroidota bacterium | reverse complement strand
AAATTTACCTAATCAAAACTGTAAACTTATTTTTCACTCGTTACTAACGTGCACTGTGAACTAAGTTGGTGCTATAAAAATAATAAAATGTATACTCTATAAAATGCTACTTACTTGACTAAATTGTAAGCTCAATTTAGTTGATTTTTAGAAAAAGCTTTTAAGCAAAAAAGACATTGATTAAAAGCAAATTATACATTAAAATAACTGAATTTTA
Source organism: Bacteroidota bacterium (assembly GCA_020628015.1). Taxonomy (GTDB): domain Bacteria; phylum Bacteroidota; class Bacteroidia; order Chitinophagales; family UBA2359; genus JAHDFT01. Next base: position 4,100 of record JAHDFT010000453.1, on the reverse strand, counting down.
AAATCTTGTAAATATACAAAAAAAAACACGGTTTTCCTAAGTTTAAGGCTTTAGATTTAGCCCAAAAAAACAGCCATAACAAACACAAAATCAAAAAAATATAAAGCAAAATAAATCGCCAAATATATTTCTAAAAAACTGGACTACTTCAAAATCAGAAACAAACTATTTAAAGACCTTCTACTTTGCGAACAGTAGCAGATTGATTGCGTTTAATCTCCTTAATTAATTCGCCTATATCTGCCTTCTCTTTCTCAAAATAGTTTTGGTAAAATTTGTTTAAACGCTTATACCTTGCCATCTCTACCTTTTTTTCTTTTTTGAGAAATTTTAACTGCTTAGTAAGCACTACTTTTTTCTCTAATTTCAAATGATCTACCAATGCTTCATTATCCCTTGCTTCCTCCTTATATCTTGCTGCCTTTGCATCATACATTCGTTGCATCAAGCCAAGCGTTTCTTTAAATAATGCTTGCTCTCCTTTATCCTTTGCGCTTGATTTTTTAATCTTTTTGATCAATTTTTTATTGTCTTTTAATAAAGCTAAGGCCTCATCTGCTCGTTTATTTCGATCCTTATGCATGTATTTAATTTCCTTTAGTAGCTCGCTGGCTTTTGCCATATGTTTATCCCGAACCTCAAATAAACTATCCTTTTTTCCATTATAAAAAAGAATTCGTGATAATTTGCGATCATAGAGATTCAACAGCGTTGTGGTGGTAATGAGTGGCTGAATGGTATTGTAAACTGCTCTTGCAGAAGAACGATTGCTACCAACTTCCAAATAAGCTTTTCCGATTTGCTCACTCAAAATGCTAGTGCTATCTACCAGAAGCGCAATGCGTTGTTGATTTTTAGTGATTAATTGCTCACACTCCTCAATAATTTTTTGCTTTTTCTCAGTCGTCTTTTTAGGTCGATTGACGCTCCCCAAATCATTAACCAATTGTGGAGCTTGTTTTTTGAGGTAGTTAGTTTGTGATTTTTTCTGTGCTTTAATTTTTTCCTTTAATGTCTTTTTTTCCTTAGCAAACTTCTTTTTTAATTTTGCATAGTATTTTGTTGCTACTTCACTTCGTGCTACAATCACCTTATTCCTTACTTTGAGTTTTTCCTTTTGATATTGGTAATTATTTTTATTATCCCCTTTATACAGCTCCGCAGCCACCAAAGCCTCATCATATAATGTTACTGCTTCCTTATAAGCTGATGCATATGCATGATCTTTTTGCGACATTGAATTGGCAAATTCGGTATAATTGTAGGCAGTCAGATGGTGATTATTAGGATAATAATTCTTGGCATGTCGAGCTTCTAAAAATTTTTGATTCGATGCTTCGGCTTTTATGTATTTATTAATGTAACGCTCAAAATGAAGAAGCGTATCTTCTTTTGGCCGATCTAAATGTGCCATTAAATCCTCTAAAGATCCTGTAAACTTGGACATTGGTAGTGGGTCAATACTCAATTGCCACATGGGAGCAGCAGCAATATGAGATTGAGCAAATTCCTTCAAATCTGCTAGAAAATACCGTTCACTAATATCCTTCTTTTCTCGCTTAAAGGTACTTTCATGAAAAGGACCAGTCAATTTGCCTTTTTGGTAAAGCTGGCTGGGGTCTACCATTCGATAATTGATATAATTGGCTGCTTTTAGGAGATCAATGACATACCAACTACTATCAATTTGCACCATATTCCAATGGTGATTGGTCATATAAAAGGTATCTCCTTCTTCGTACAAAAAGTCCTTCATATACCCTTCTACTGTTACAGATGGGATATTAGCATGACGACACAAGCTATTGAATAAACCACAAATATCTGGCATCAAACCCATACCTACTTTAAGCGTTTTTGGAGCTGATTGCTTTTCTTTTCTAAAGCTTAAAAAACCTGCTACATCATAATTAATATTATTAATCATCCAAATGGTTAAAGCACGTACCTTCTTGAAGTCATTGTCATAAGGACTGGTTAAGTATTCGGATAAAGTAACAATTCCACTAGAAATATCTTTGTTCTGTACCTTTGCCGAACGTGCATCTACCTCTGTATAATCTAAGTCTGGTTTAGCTTTTTGAGCTAAAAGGACATGTGGTAGTAATAAAAAAATGGTTAGTTGAAAGAAAACAGATCTCATATTGATGATTTTATGATGCATCTAGGTAATATTAATATCTCGCCTGCTAATAGCAATGATAATAGATCGTATCCACATAATTAGACTATTTTATTGACCGCCTTTTCATAATAGTAAAGACAAATAATCAATTATTATGGTAGTTAAAATACACTATTTGTTCAAGTTACGATAATTATACCAATAACGTTATCCTTCCTAATATAGATATATCAAAATAACTATTTTAAAGCAAGCAAGCCTAACTTACTTTATTTTCAAAAAATACTGAAAGTTTTGAAACATACTTAAAACTTTAACTGTTATTCCAAATAGCTAGTAAATTTTCTAGGAATGATGTAATTTTGTAGCTGATTTATTAGTTGTTCCTATTTTTCAACTGTTTCAATCCTCCACTATGAACAAACAAGCACTACTAGAAAAGGCCCTGCACCGAGAAGATTTAACGATAGAAGAAGGCGCATGGTTGTTTCGCAATGTGCCTACACCAGAGTTGATGTATGTGGGTAATGAATTGCGTAAATTTCACAAGAAAGATACACCTGGTATTGTCACTTGGATTATCGACCGCAATGTTAATACGACTAATGTTTGTGTTGCCAATTGCAAATTTTGTAATTTCTTTGTTCCGCCAGGTAGCAAATTTGCAGATAAAGCCTACATTACGGATATAGAAACATACAAAAGAAAAATTGAGGAGACTTTCCGTTATGGTGGTGAACAGTTATTATTACAGGGTGGGCATCATCCAGATTTGGGTGTCAAATACTATGCTGACTTGTTTAGAGAATTGAAACAACTCTATCCAGATGTCAAATTACATGCATTAGGTCCTCCAGAGATTGCTCACATCACCAAAATTGAAGGTACTTCTTATCATGCGGTATTGAGTGAACTTAAAGAAGCAGGCTTGGATTCTTTACCAGGAGCAGGGGCAGAAATCCTAGTAGACCGAGTGCGTCGCTTGATTGCACAAGGTAAATGCAACTCTAAGGAGTGGTTTGATGTCATGCGGGTTGCACATCAACTCCACTTGACCACTTCTGCAACCATGATGTTTGGGCATGTAGAAACAATCGAGGAACGTATGGAACATTTGGTGGGTGTGCGAGAGGTACAGAAAGATAAACCTGCTGATGCTAATGGCTTTTTGGCTTTTATTCCTTGGCCCTATCAAGATGAAGGAACAACATTGAGACGCATTAAGAATATACGCAATGAGGTGACAGGTGATGAGTATATTCGGATGATTGCGATTAGTAGAATGATGTTGAATAATGTCACCAATATTCAGGCTTCTTGGTTGACAGTAGGTAAGGAAATTGGTCAGCTTTGTTTACATGCAGGAGCGAATGATTTTGGCTCTATTATGATCGAAGAAAATGTGGTTTCTGCTGCTGGTGCGCCTCACCGCTTTACTTCTAATGGCATGAAAACTGCTATTAAAGAAGCTGGATTTATCCCTCAATTGAGAAATCAGCACTATGATTTTAGGGAAGAACCTGCCTTTTTGGAACAACAAGTTATTGACTATTAAAATACAATAAACATATGGGACTTTTTGACAATCTCTTTGGATCAAAAGAAAAAAATACGGAGGCTAATGATGCAGGCGGATTACAATGGAAAGATTTAAATAGTCTGGATGGATTAGATGCCATTTTAAAAAGATCTGCTGAAATGCCTTGTGCTATTTTTAAACATAGCACTAGATGTTCTATTAGCTCAATGGCTAAAAGTCGTTTGGAAAGAAATTGGTCAATAGAGCAAGATGCCGTTGAAATCTACTATTTAGATTTGATTGCTTATAGAAATGTCTCCAATGAGATCGCAGATAAGCTGGGCGTTGTCCATCAATCTCCTCAGATTATATTGATTAAGGATGGACAAGCAGTTTATGATACCTCGCATAATGGCATTTCTGTTGAAGGACTCCAACAGGCTTTAAGCCAATAAA
>JAHDFT010000452.1 GCA_020628015.1 Bacteroidota bacterium | reverse complement strand
CGCCCTGAAAGGGCATCATCATTAGCATAGGGCATCGCCCTATGAAAAATGATTAACCTATATAAGCCCTGTAAGGGCAAAAGCCGTGTGAACAAGAAGATTATTGCTAATTTAATGCTGGATAATATAGACTAATTATTTGGCTTTCGCCCTTTCAGGGCTGAATGTATATCTCCGTTTATTCGTAGGGCGATGCCCTACGCTATTGCTTTTGCCCCTTCAGGGCTGGAATAAAATATAGATAAGATAAACTCAGCCCCAATTATTTTAGAACTAGGAATAAATGAATTAAATAGACAAAAAAACAAACCAAAATATGCATTTTGATCCACCGATTAATTGGCCAGATCATGAAGATATCGCCATTAAATTATACGAACGTTTCGGTCCAACTTTTACAGAAAAGAAAATCTACCGTGTTCGTTTCACGCAACTACTAGATTGGATATTGGAAATTGATATTTTCGAGGGAAAAAGAGAACAATGTAGTGAAGGACATTTAGAGCAAATCCAAGCAGCTTGGGTATACGAATGGCGAGATAGTCATGAGGATGATATGTAAAACCTTCCATGTTTAAAGAAGACTGGTTTTGTCGGTAGGCATGTAGGGTGGATGTGGAATCCACCCATACAGGGATCTACCCATATGGTTGACACAAACTATTTCCTACCAAAGAAAAAGGCTACTAAAACATTTTGTATAGATGTTTTAGTAGCCTTTTTCTATTTTGGCCTTCCCATACTTTATTTTAGGTATGCCCACTTCTTCCTTTCTGAATCTTGATTATGGGATTTAAGGATTTGCAGGATTTAGGGCTAAGTCAAAAATCGAGTTAATCCTATAATTCTTAAATGTTTATGTTATTGCCTACTTATTCCAGTAGATCAAATACATAAGCAGTTATACTTTAAATAGCTTAAATGAGTAGCAAATATTTTAGGCATAAAATAGCTTGTTAGGTTAAAGTCCTAAAGGGACGATAGGTTTTAGCGATGGGTGGTAAAACCCATCGAAACAAGTTAAAAACGGTAAAGTTCTGAAGGGACGATAGCTTAATGTTCTTGAAATTAGGAGTCTTATTATGTTTCTGCCTTAATACTTAATTAGTTTGTTTGACCTAAGCCGATATATGTCATCCCTTCGGGATTTTTCGATTTTAACCTGTTTGAAGTATATTTTCTTATTCAATAATTAACGAAGTCTAAAACCAACGAAATCTAAAGTAAACAACCCAAAAAAATAAGGATAAAAGACCTTAGCTTTTACCCTTATTCCAATTATAATTTATAGCAATGCTTCCCTAAATTACAAAGCAATACCAGCAAAAACCCTCACCGCAATTGCTTTACCATCATACTTTGCAGGATTCCAAGCAGGCATGGTTTCTAGTAAACGAACTGCCTCAGCATCACTAGTTTCACCGATCCCCTTCAAGAGTTCAATCTGATCCGTACTTCCATCTGCATTGATCACAAAACTTACCTGAACTAGACCTTCTGCCTTATCGGTCAATTCCTTTTTATTCGCTTGTACATAATTAAAGAAAGAACCCTCATAGGCGGTAAAAGAAGGCGTTTCCTCTAATTTTTCATAAGGCACCTTTCTATCTTCACCAACAATAGTGACTTCAAATTGCTTATCCTTATTCTCATCGGTTAAAATGAAATTGTCTCCAATCAACCGAAATTTATCGGCTGTATTGATCGTTTCACTTACAGTTAATGTACCATCTGCTTTCTTTTGTTGAGCATAAATGGATTCATTATTAGCAAAAAATAAAAGGGTCAAAACAAATACTGGGAAAAAACTAAGATACTTCATTAATTGAAATTTTGAGCTTTTTGATTGACGCATCATATCAATGCGTTTTCTAATCTGCTTTTGAGAAAAATGGTTACTTACTGGTAAGACCTGTACAGCAATCGCCTGACTTACGATTAACTTACCATATTGTTGATAAGGGACTTGGAAATGAGCCAATACACCCTCATCTGCCAGATATTCATGAATGTCTTTTATGCTTTTTTGATAGAGATATATAAAGGGGTTAAACCAAAAAATGATTTGAAGCACTTCAAAGAAAAGCACATCATAAGAATGACCTTGTTGTATATGCACTTGCTCATGTCGAATGATTTGATCCAACTCTTCTGTTGCTAAGTCTTTAGGGTTAATAAAGAGATAGTTGAAGAAGGAGAAAGTGGGGAGTTGGTCATTCGTGATTTGGTAGTAACCTTGTTGTTGTTTTCCTTGCTTTTGGTGAATCAATTGCCGAAAACTAAGCAACTGCAACACTAAGCGCAAGCTACAAACACCCACACCTATACCATAAATCACTAATAAAATACTAGTCCAGTGAATTGTATTGCTTGAAGCATTACTAGGAGCTAGTGTGGTAACTGTGGGAGTTGCTAGGTCAATGGGTATAAAAGCTTGGAATGTGGGTAAAGCTGTAGTACTTGGCAGTTGACCAAAGGATAACCAAGGAATGACCAAAGCCATCATTACACTAGTAATTAAGTAGCAACGATTGAGCTTAAAAAAAGAGGTATTTTTAAATAATAGCTCATAAAGTATATAGAAAATACCTAGGCAAATACTGGCTTCTAGTAAAAAATCAATCATAATATTCATTTTTTTGATCGGGAAAACGAAATAGCAGAACAAACAAGCCCCTATTTACCTTCCTCATCGAGTTCCTTCAACAAATCATCTAATTCGTCTTGTTTGACCTGATTTTCTTTTACGAAAAAAGACATCAATTGTTGATAAGAACCATCAAAATAATTGGTCAACATCTTTTGGACAACAACTTTGCGATATTGCGCTTTACTAATCAATGGATAGTACTCATGCGTTTTACCATAAGCCTTATAGCCCACAAATTCCTTCTTGACCAAAATCCGCACAACAGAAGATACCGTATTATAAGGTGGTCGAGGTTCAGGCATAGCGGCAATAATATCCTTGATAAAGGCTTTTTTGAGTTGCCAGATCAATTGCATGATTTCCTCTTCGGTTTTTGTAAGTTGTTTATCCTTCATTGGTTTTTTATTTATGGAGATTAATTGGGTTTATTTTTTGACTATTTATTAATTCAACTGCAAGATAAGTTAATTAACTGCAAAATCAGTTATAAAACTGAAAAATAAGTTTTGTATTGTGCGGAAGAGTGATTTTTTTAAAAAAAATAGATTTATTAGAATTAGAGTGACAATATTTTTAGTTTAATTTTTGGTACTTAAATTAGTTTTTGGATTTAAATTTAGCGTTTTTTTGCTTTTACTAACTTTTAAATAAAAAAATTGTCATTATTTGAGATTTTCTTATATCTTTGCCCATTATATTAACCCAATAAATTAACTAAGTCAATGTCACAAATCATCCATTATGACATGTACTGGAAAAAAATTATCCAAAAAGATGTTAGGTCTTTCATTGCTTTTTTTCTACCCGATGTATTTCCGCATGTCGATTTTAATCAAGCACCTATTTTTATAGATAAGGAATTTCATAAATTATTTCCGAACCAATTGAAAGGTAAACGAGAAGGGGATAATCTGATCAAAATTTATCTCAAAGATGGATCAGAAAAATGGGTTGTTGTTCATATTGAAGTGCAGTCACAAGCAGACCCAGATTTTGCCAAGCGAATGTTTACCTATTATTATCGAATTTTGGACAGGTATGAAAAAAAGATTATTCCTCTTGCTATATTTACTTCCAATATCAAAGCAGAAAAGGTCTATAGAGACGCTTTTTTTGGTGGAGAGATTTACTATAAATATAATGTCTTTGAAGTTAGGAAGATGAAAGGTAGGGAAAAAGAATTAGAGCAATCTAATAATGTTTTTGCTGCCATTGTTTTAGCAAGTTTATATGCTTATCAAACGAAAACAAAAAAGCAAAAGGAAAAAAGATTGTTTTTTAAAACAGAATTATTTAAATTATTACTGCATAGAGGACATAATGAGGAAGCGATTTGGGAGTTTCTAGTTTTTATTGATAGTGTTTTAGTACTCCCAACATCTTATCAAAAATTATTTCTTAAAGAAGTTACAAAAGTATCTAATATGGAAGAAAAATTATTATTAACGGACAATAATCGCATGTTGATTAGTGAGTTAGGGAAGTTCTTTTTTGGAGCCAAAGTCGTGGAACAGGCTGCATTAATTGAAGAAAAAAATAAAGCTTTACAAGAGAGAGACGAAGTTTTATTACAAAAAGATGAGGCCTTATTACAAAAAGACGAGGCCTTATTACAAAAAGATGAGGCCTTATTACAAAAAGATGAGGTCTTATTACAAAAAGATGAGGTCTTATTACAAAAAGATGAGGCCTTATTACAAAAA
>JAHDFT010000451.1 GCA_020628015.1 Bacteroidota bacterium | reverse complement strand
ATGGTGACTTGGTATCGTCCTCCTTGTTCAACAGATACATTAGGCGAATTGGCAGTAAAGCCATTCGGACCTGACCAATTATAACTATAAGCCAAAATACTAGAAGGAGCCGCACTTAATTGTACACTTGTATTATTGCAGTCTAAATCACCATCACTAGTTACACTTGCTGTAAATGGGTTACCATTGTCATTGACCGTGATAGAAGCTACATCACTACAATCATTATTGCCATTTTCAGTAATGGTGACTTGATAAGTACCTCCATTTTCAACGGAGACATTAGGCGAATTGGCATTAAAACCATTCGGGCCTGACCAATTATAACTATAAAATAAAATACTAGAAGGAGAGGCACTTAATTGAACACTTGCGTTATTACAATCTAAATCACCATCCTTATCTAAGTCAGCATTTAAAGTACAGCAATTTTCGACCGAAACAGTTACTTGATCGGTATCTGATCCACATTCATTACTTACCGTAACAGTATAAGTTGTTGTATTAGAGGGATTCACAAATATACTGGAAGATACTGCCCCAGTACTCCATTGGTAAAAATCTCCTCCAGAGGCGGATAAAGTAGTCCCCTCTCCTTCACAAATCGTCTGGTTCCCTCCTGCATTTGCATTTGGTAAATCACCAGTATTAGGTCCACCATCAGTTATTAGGTCTTGATAGCCATTCGGTCCATACCATCTTGTCGCACAAACAACCTGATAAGTACCATTGTTTACTCGGTTTACAATAGTTGTTGCATCTCCAGTAGTTGTCCTTCCATCAGTAAAATACCAGATGGCTTCTTGAATTTCATCATTATTAAAACGTCCCAAAGCATTTAGACAGGCAGAAGCATTATTGCGTTCTGTTCCTGCGGCATAATAAGTTTGTCCATAGACAGGTGGTGACGCATTGTAATTGACACAAAAAGCAGTGTAATCTGTGCCATTATAGTTCAGTCTTCCAGGGGCGCCACCATTTGTAATTGTAGCAGTTTGTGCCCAAAGTAATGGCACATTCAACAAAAGTATTATTAAACATACTAATCGCTTAATCACTCTACTCCTAGCATAATCATTACCATATTCTTGTAATGGTTTAAGTAATTGTCGGTTCATTGATTACATATTTAAATTATTAATAATTATTTACAAGCGTAATAATCAAAGACAAAAATATTTCACTCAATAATTACAGACATAGTTTCTCCAATTAGCTTTATTTCATTATTTAGCTATAAAAACTAGCATTGACTTCAATGCATAATAAATTGAATACCAAAAGATAAAGGTATGTTATAAATATCTAGGTAGGCCAGGACATCTATTAGATTCGATAGTAATATCAAGTTAAGTGGTAGTAAAAAATCTTATGGATTATAATTATTTTGTTTCCTCTCGTAAGGAATCTTACTAAAGCAAGCCTGCTATTCTTCAAGTATTATATCAATAAACTTTATCGAATTTCTGAGTTTGGGGAGCGGTAGGTCATCATTTAAGCAGAATTACGTAATAAATAATTTGATGTTATTTCTCAGCAGGAATCACTTTAATTAGCTGTTATTTATAAAACCTTGATTATAGGTCTTTTAGTGATGGATTAAAAAATCGCTAGATGATTGTAATCATTCTTCATTTCTCGTTCTCAGTAATAGAACAAAAATAACCTTCACTAACGAGCAAAAATAAGTTCTCACTTTTGCTTAGGAACAGTAAAAAAATAAATTAGACCTATTTGTTCGGTTAATTTGTAGCTAGACGAGGCAAAAAACGCAGTATAGCTGCAAATTAAACAACAAGATGTCGGTTTATTTTTTAGCTGTTACTTAATCGTATTATTAGTCAGTAGCAATAAAAAATAAGACGAATTCTCTATAAATAAGAAATGTTTTGTATACTTGTTTTACTGTCTGAAGTACAAAAGAAACAAGAACCCTTTAGTTGAATACAATTCCTTATTTGAGAGAATTCGTCTGAACTATTAATACTACCTAAAATTTGTTAAATGCAATATACATTCCATATTTCATCCTACTATTATACCCTATTTCAGATATAATAAATTTGACTTAAATGTGGAATACAATCTATCTACTTATTTGGAATAGATAATACAAAAAGATGTATTACTTAGCATTCCAAATAAGCGATAGCCATGAACAGGAATAACCTTATATTCCCATTTGATTTTAGAGGTACAAGCAATGTACGTCAAATTAAGGTTTAGTAAGAGGAGAATGCATATATGATTATATAATAATAAATGATTCTTAAACTACTAAAAAGAAGCTAAATTGCTGATAGAAACATTCATTTCTGTCTCATCATTATTATCTTCATCTGCTTGTGAATCATTCATATTAAATTTGTTGCCTTTTGGTGTTTTAGTCGATTTTTTTCCACCTACAACTTTTTTCTGAGACTTTTGATTTATTTCAAACTGTTTGAAACTCTTTAGTTTATCCATTTTACTATGCTTTTGGGTTTAACCACCTTTGTTGTACTCAAAGATAGATTAATCCGATGAATTTTTTTGTACCAAATAAATATCAAGCGAACAATTTAAGAATACAGACTTGCTTAAAATAACACAAAAACAACGAATTATAAAATTATTTTTATTTAATTGATAAATATTGACAAAATATTTTTTTAATCAATACACTTATTTTCGTTATTCTTTAATTTGATCTTCTGATAAATACGCTCTATATGATTGGATTAAATACTATTTGAACTACAGCGCAAAAAAACCACTCATTATTAACATAATCATTATACTGTATACTTCTGCAACCAATTAAATAAATCTAAGGCTTTCAAAAAGTTCATTTCATACTTATTAGTTTGTAACTCTTCTAGTTGCAGTTTAAGTTTGCGAAACTCTTTATCTAACTTTTTACCATCATAATTTTTGCCTACCCGTCTAAAAAAATTAAGTAAAATTCGCTCTGATTTAAAGAGTCTTTCTTGTTTTTGTAAAAAACGGTAGGTAGACCTAAATAAAGAATTCAATAATTCATAATTCCCACATTCATAATGAATCATAATTTCTAAAATCCTAGCATGACAAAAGCACGATAACTTAGCAGGATTCCGTTCATCCTCCAAAACATAATTATTCCAATCTATTGCTTTTTCATATTCTTGAATATGGAAGAATGAGGCAGCTAGATTAAAAGAGTTGGTCATTTTAAATTCTGCATCAAGATGATTCTGGTTTTTCTCAAAGAAATTAGACAATTCTGTTTCTAAGGATGCTAATTTTTGATAATCTTTAATATGAAACAAGTGATGGGAGATTGCATAATAGTAGAACTTGAGTGCTTGAATTTTAGCATTACTTTGAAGTGGCTTTACTGGGCTATTAATGAAAGCACTAAATTGACTCAATGTTTCTTCAAAATGCGTTGTTTCTTTTACCAAAGAAATACTCAAGAGTAAATTATACCAACTATTGATGTAAATATGTTGATGCACAGGGCTATTTCCCTTGAAAGGTTCGATTGTACTAAAACAAGCTTTGGCTGATTCATAGAATTTTTGATGATCTAACAAAGCCATGTAGCAAACAATCAAGCATTCGTAGAAAATCACTTTTGTGATTGGTGTAGGAGCTGTTTCTGGTGATTGTAAAAGTGGATGTTCCAAATATTTATGAACAATACTTTCCTGAGTTTCATTTCGAATAGGATGAATTTGTCCTAGTGCATTTTTCAACTCTCTTGCCAGCATCCTATACTCAATAATTCGTCTTAAATTTTCTTCATAAGATAACTTATTGCGGTGAATTTCTTCTAGTTTGTCCTTTAATTCCTTATTATTCAAATGAGCAGCCCACAATACTTCACCAGTATTAAGCAATTCAATCAAAAGTGTATACAACTCTCTTTTTTCTAGTTGAACCTTTGTTTTTTGATACTGTTTGACTGCTTCTCTAATCATTCCTTTCTGCCTCAAAATAGAAATATCTTTCATGCGATTGAGCAATTGCATCGTTTCATTATGCTCATCATGATAGTTACGTAAACTCTTGAGAATCGTTTCAAACAAATACTTAGAAACACTCCGAAGATAGGTCGCATAAGGTTCTTTATCAATAAGCTGCTGTAGCTTTTCCTCATTGTAAACCTTTTGTTCTTCAATGATCTCGAACAAACGTAGGTAATTGCTTTTTTTCTCTGTTCCCCACATTGATGCATACAATTTAAAATATCTTTTCTCAGAGGCATCAAGGGCGTGAATAAGCCGATACAGGTTTTCCAGTTTATACATGAAATAAATTGACAGTCATTTTTAATTTATTTTTTACACTTAATATAAGGAACAGTCAAAAAATAATTGTACCATTTTGATTGATAAATTTA
>JAHDFT010000450.1 GCA_020628015.1 Bacteroidota bacterium | reverse complement strand
TACCGAATTGCATCAAAAATCCCCCAATATGTCATACACTCATATAAACAAAACCTATTTCAGTTCTACGATCACTTCATTTCTGCGATTAAAAACCTCAAAAGGCGCATTGTATCCTAAAAAGTAAAACCGATCTGAATAGGCAACACCTTGCACATCTAAAGCAGCAATGAGCCGATTTTTGTGTTTTTCAATTTTTTCATTGTTAGCCCATCCTCCAAAAGTAATAGCAGCAACAGTCTTTGCTGGTTCTTGTTGAAAGCTTATCTTTGTCTGGTTGGGCTTTGGCAATGTTTCCAAAGTATATTGCTTGGGAACCATAAACATCATTGTCATCGAATCTTCTAAGGACATAGCTACAGGTGAAGTCATAGCAATCTTTTCGTTTTGCTCATTATCCCCAAAAATATAACCCGCCAAAATCGAAAAACCCTTATTGGAGGCTTTGTCATACTTGGTATTAGGTAGCTTCACAGTACTAAATAAGCTTGATTCGTAGTCTCTTATTTCAAAATTATCATATACTTGCTTTACCGTGTAAGGATACCGCTCAATGTTTTTTTGTTCATTAGAAAAAAATATTTGAACGGCAATAAAAAATACGATCACCAAACTAAAAATAAGACTAAGTATGATATAGAACATTCTTTTCATTATTTTTTGATTTGTCTTATTGACTTTGATTAGCACCTACTTGTATTGTTTAAAAATTGTAAGTTGCAATCTACTCAATATTTTGAGTTATGTAATACACACAATACAACTAATAGATGGTATAAATGTTTAAAGAAGTCTAGAAGTAGCAAAAATAATTGGATCAATGGGAGTATTGGTTGACCCAATAGATGAAAATACTGTTAGTTTTTATAGTAACTTTATTCAAAAAATAAGCAATTATGAACATTCAAAAAATCTTATTTTTTTTCACATTGCCAGCAACAATTTTATTGACCTCATCTTGTGATAGAGATGGCGGATTATGGACTTGTACGAAAGGAGAAGGAGCAATTACCACTTCTACATTATCAGTTGATGATTTTACTGGACTAACTTTGGATTTTTCAGGTAATGTAACCGTCAAACAAGGAACGCCTCAAAAGGTAGAAGTTACAGGACATCCAAATATCATTGAGGAATTAAAAACAGAGGTGTCAAACGATTTATGGCTAGTAGAATTGAAGAATGGATGCTACAAGAATTTCGACTTGTCGATAGAGATTACTATGCCTAATTTAGAAGAAGTGCAAGTAAATGGTTCGGGAGATATAGTGGTCAATGATTTTGCCAACCAAAGTGGAACACTTTCTTTAGAGGTAAATGGTAGTGGAAGCGTGACTATAAATGAATTTGAAGGAATTACTGAACTGAATGCAGCTATAAGTGGAAGTGGGGATATTAATACAAATAATGATATTACCTCATTGGAGATGTTGAATATAAATAAGTCTGGTAGCGGCGATTATTTAGGATTTGCTGTTAGTGCTAATGATTGTATCGTTGATTCATCAGGTTCAGGAGATTGTGAGTTGACTGCCCCAACTACTTTGGAGGTAACTATTAGTGGAAGTGGGGATGTTTTTTTTAAAGGTAACCCAACTATCATTCAAAATATTTCTGGCTCAGGTGAGTTGATTGATGCTAATTAGTCATTATGGTGTTTTGATAACTGGCTTAAGTTTAACCTATATTAACCTTTCATTTTCAGGTATTTTACTATATTTACCTTTCAATATTTTGCCATCTGACGATCTGACAATCTAAACTTTCTCCCAAACAAATTCAACTCTATACACTAAAACACATTCATCATGAAAAACACACTTTTTTCGCTCTTTTTTCTGACTTTGATTGGCTGCTTAAGCAAGCAAGAAACGATAGCGCAGGATAAAAAGATGGCAGACAATGCCAGTACTTGGCAATCTCCTGAAGAAGACATACTCAAAATTCTTCATGCGCCCCAATTACCCAAATCCTCAACATCCCCACCAGGAACACATATGATCCTAACCGATCCCATTATCTATCCAAGTTTATCAGAATTGGCAGGACCTATGCTCAAATTAGCAGGAACACGAGTCAATCCAAAAAACAATTACTATCATGGAAGGCATGGCGGTACATCGCCAAGAATACTGACCATTAAAGATGGAAAAATAGTAGACCTCAATATTCCCAAGGAGGCAGAAGTGATCAGTACCTATTGGCGGCCAGATGGTCAAGCATTTGCTTTGGCAGTCGGCTTTGAAGATCGAATTGAATTGTGGACAGGGCATATTAGTGGTGCGGTAGAAAAGGTGCCAAATGTAATTTTGAATCCACTTATGGAGCAAGCGGTCAAATGGTTTCCAGATCAAGAAAAATTATTGGTTCGCAAAATTGCTGATCGTGGATCGGCACCAGAAAAACCATCTATGCCTAATGGCCCTAAGATTTTAGAAGATGCTGGAGCCAAAGCAAGATCAACTTACGAAGCTAGAAACCTGTTGGAAACAGCCTATGATGATGAACTATTCAGCTATTATACGCAATGTGAATTGGTTATTTATGATACCAAAACGAAGCAAACACAGCTTATTGGCCCTAAAGCTTCCTATACCTATTCTAGTGTTTCTCCTGATGGAAATTACCTATTAGTAGAAAGATTAAAAGCACCTTGGTCGCATGAAGTGGCTTGGTGGCGATTTGCCAAAGATATTGAAGTATGGGATTTAAAAGGGAATTTGGTCAAAACAATTGCCAATAAAGCCGTTGCCAATGAAGTTCCTATACATGGTGTGCCTACTGGGGTTCGATCCATCTCTTGGCAGCCAACAGCTCCACATACCTTATTGTGGAGAGAAGCCTTAGACGGAGGAAATCCAGTAGCCAAAGCGGATTTTAGAGATAAATTAATGCGATGGGAAGCTCCATTTAAAGGGGAAGCAGAGGAAATTTTCAAGGCAGAGCATCGGATACAAGCAACGATGTGGGGGCAAACGGAGGGAATGCTAATGGTTTTTCAAAGAGAACGCATGAAAAGATGGCGGTATGTCTGGCTCCTAGATGTTAATAAAGGGACATCGAAACTTTGGTTTGATTTGGATGAAAGTGACCGTTACAATAACCCTGGTTTCCCTATTTTTACCCAATTAGACAATGGGAAATATGTGTTTAGAGTAGATGGTGACGATATTTACTTTCGTGGAAGTGGAGGCAGCAAAGAAGGAGATCGCCCATTTGTTGACCGACGCAATACAGCAACAAACGAAGTAGAAAGAATTTTCAGATCTGCCAAGGACAAATACGAATACTTTGTGGACTTCGCAGATGACACCAATAGCTTCATTATGAGTTCTGAATCTCCTACAAATGTCCCTAATTTTTATTTGGCAACATTGGGAAAATCAATCAAGGCAGATAAAGGAGAGGCTGCTAGAAAAATGAGCAAAAGCCCAATCTCAAAATTTAAAGATCCAAGTCCTGAATTGCGTAATATAACAAATGAAATCATTCGCTATCAAAGAGCAGACAGCGTAGAACTAAGTTTCCAATTGCTTTTACCGCCAGGTTATAAAAAAGGCACAAAATTACCGACCGTTGTCTATGCCTATCCTTTAGAATACTCTGGTGCTAAGATTGCTGGACAAGTCAGAGGCTCTTCCAACCGTTTTATGCGTATACGAGGTGCTTCCCACAAATACTTTTTAATGCGAGGCTATGCCGTATTAGATAGGACAGCCATGCCGATGATTGGTGATCCAGAAACCGTCTACGATTCCTTCGTGCCACAATTGGTCGCTGATGCCGAAGCAGCCGTTGAAAAAGCTGTAGACATGGGTATTGCCGATCCAGATCGCATTGGGGTCATTGGTCACAGTCATGGCGGTTTAATGGTGGCCAATCTACTCGCCCACACCGATTTATTCTGTGCAGGCATTGCCCGAAGTGGTTCCTACAATAAAACCAACCAGCCTTACGGATTTCAGGGAGAACGTCGTTCCCTATTTGAAGCCACACAATCCTATATCGACTGTTCCCCAACCTTCTTTGCCGACAAGGTAAATGAACCGATTCTAATCATTCACGGTGACGATGATTCTAATCCAGGTACCCTTACCTTCCAATCAGAAGTATTCTACGAAGCTGTCAGAGGTTCGGGAGGTACCGCTCGCTTGGTTTTATTGCCCTTTGAGGATCACGGTTACAGAGCCAAAGAATCCATCGAGCATGTCTTATGGGAGCAATTGAATTGGTTTGATAAGTATGTGAAGAATCGGGAGATTGTGGAGGGGAAGGAAGTGAAGGAGGAGAATAAGCCGTAGGGGGGAGGTTTTGAAGAATTGATAACTCGACGTTCACTTCTTAACTTTAGTCAATGAAAAAGAAAGGCAGATAG
>JAHDFT010000449.1 GCA_020628015.1 Bacteroidota bacterium | reverse complement strand
ACCCTGCTAGGGTCGATGTGTTGAGCGACTTTTATTTTAGCTAACGTACTTTGACCCTGATGGGGTCATTAAGAAAACACTAAACCTCAGATTAGATTAAATTGTAAGTCTTTTATAATAAGGACTACACCTTTTTCAATAACTCCTGGACTACCTTATCCGCATCAATTCCTTCCGATTCTGCCTTAAAATTAACCAAAATACGATGTCGTAAAACAGGATAAGCCAAAGCTTCAATATCTGCTGGAACGACTGCATATTTCCCTGCCAACAATGCTTTCGCTTTGCTACATAAAATCAAAGCCTGTCCTGCTCTAGGGCCTGCTCCCCAACTGACCCATTCCTTCACAAAATCATATTTACTCGTTTTCGGGCGACTTGCCCGCACCAATTGATTGACTCTGCGAATAAGTGGATCACTAATGGTGACTTCCCGAACTAGCTTTTGCAAAGCAATAATGCTTTCCCCATCTAAAACTTTATCAACATTAACTTCTTGACTACCTGTGGTTTGACTTAGGATTTGAAATTCTTCTTGTTCGTTAGGATAATCTATTTTGATATAGAGTAGGAATCTGTCTAATTGTGCTTCTGGTAAAGGATAAGTGCCTGATTGTTCGATGGGATTTTGTGTAGCTAGAATAAGGAAGGGAGCTTGTAATTTATAACGTTGTCCTGCATAAGTCACCGCCTTTTCTTGCATGGCTTCTAGGAGTGCAGCTTGTGTTTTTGGTGGCGTTCTATTGATTTCATCTGCTAGAATAATACTAGCAAATATCGGCCCTTTAATAAAGCGGAAACCTCTTTGTCCTTGCTCATTCTCACTCAATACTTCAGTACCGATAATATCGGAGGGCATGAGGTCAGGGGTGAATTGTATACGGTTAAAAGGAAGGGATAAGGTTTGTGCTAAGGTGCGAATCATGAGGGTTTTTGCCAGACCAGGTACCCCTTCTAACAAGGCATGACCGCCAGCAATGAGGGTAATCAAAATTTGGTCGATGACCTCCTCCTGCCCCACAATGACCTTTTGTAGTTCTTTTTTTAGTTTTTGGAGGGATGCTAATTTCTTGTTTACAGACATATGTTGATGTGCAATTACTTTATAATATCACTAACATTAATCGCAATATTGCCAATAATATCAATCTCATTCTCCCAAGAGACGATTGACCAAGGTTGATTTTGCTGGGCAATCATGACTTTTCGAGTATCTGTAAAGATCCAAATCACCTTCTCCACCCCGAAAGCCAGCAATTCATCTGTTTTTTCATGATAATAGCCCAGTGGATTTTTAATTTCACTCAATTCCGCTTTTGTATCAATTTCAATTACCACTTTAGGGGCAAAATGAAGATATTGATTGCTAATCGTCTTCTTAGCCAAATCACTCATTTTGACGATGGCTATATCCGCAGCTCGCCAAGATTTTTTGGCAAATTGAATGCCTAGTTCATTGGTTAAAACTTGATACTCTTGCCCTAATTGACTTTGTAGGAAAAAAAATAATCTGGAAATAATTAGGGATTGTAATAGACTACTGCCCATAATTGCGCTGAGTGATTTACTGCCATTTAAACAATCACGATACCCTTTATAATAAATAGGTTCCCCATTGACCATCTCATAAATAAGTTGGTCTGGAATTTTTGCCGTGATGCTATTTTGTACAGACATATTTTATATGGATAATGATGCTTGTAGAATGACTGATTGCGTACCTAATATAACAAAATCAACTGAATTAAGTTGCTAGGAGTAGCTACAATAAATCTTTAAAAACTCATCGCATACATCACAATATTCACCCCAAATTTCGTATTGTCCTCCGCTAACCAGCGTTTATTGCGATAATCATAATCCCATTCACAACCATAATCCTTATTACTATACAATACAGCGATGCGTCCGTCTATTTCAATGGCTTTGAGGTAATCGTGTACGATGTCATCTCCCCAGCCATTGAGTTCGATAGAGGTGGTTGGGGGACCTTCATCAAAATGAAAGAAGGAGTGGTAAATATCATGATTATTCGGAATCTTTTTGAGGATCTGCTTGCCAAAAATCAGATCCATTTGATGCTCGAAAGATTGGGCAAATAGCCCGTCAATGTCGTGATTACAATCATCCGCAAAGACAAAGCCGCCATTGAGGACATACTGCTCGAAATTGCTTCTTTCTTTATCGGAAAACTGAACGAGTTTGTGACCGCTAATATAGCAAAAAGGAGATTCAAAAATGTCTGTGCTGTTGAGGGGGGTGATGCGTTCTTCGGTGATGACCTTTAGGCTGGTGTATTCAATGAGGGAATTGAGGAGATTGGAGGGCATACGTTGATCCGTATCCCAATCACCAGAGTTGTATTGTAGGCGAGTGAATTCGAAGGCGGAGGCCAAGTTATTTTTGTTTATTTTTTTATTCATGATAGAAGTATTTACCATAAAATAGATCATGCTACAAACTCACCTTTTTCCAATTCTCCACCTGTTTGCTTTGGCTATCAAAATTAATCCCCAAACCAATCAATTTTTTCCCTTTATGGCGATGAGCATTCGCATACCCTTTATCTCGAATTTGTTGAATAGCTTCATCTGCACTTTGATCCAATTTAAATTCTAGTATAAATATAGTTGTCGGTGTTTCAACGACTGCATCAATTCTACCATTAGAAGTATTGACTTCTGCTTGGTTGAAGAAATCCAAAAATTGAAAAATAAGGAAAAGAATGGAGTGATAATAAGCCTCTTTTTTAGCTATAAAAATTTGATAAGGAATCCTATTAAAAAGACTATTAATAATGCTAATAATTTGTGAATAATTTTCCTCTAAAAAAGCCTCCCGAAGCTGTAACATAACAGTACCAGATTCACTAATTCCACTATATCTAAATGCACCTAATAAATATTGGAGTAAGCTTTTTTTGACTTCTTTATTAGGATAAGCCAAGAAATATAAACCTGTCGTTTTATCAATAGATTTGATGGTTAAATAACCTGTCTGGAATAATAGTGGAGTGGTTTCTAGATAATTGATGTCATAATTATCAAAAGCATCAGTAATGTATAAACCTTCCTCAACATTATACTCAAATCGCTCTTTCATTAACTCCACCAAAAAAGTAGGCGTACCTGTGGCAAACCAATAATTTCTAAAAGCTCCTTCACTAAAAAAACGTAGAATTGACCAAGGATTATAGACGAAAGTTTCCCCATCCCAACTATAACCATTATACCATTCCTTAATATTTTTGGATAAAGTTTCCTCATCCATTTCAGTATAAGCTAAGGCTTTAGGTCTATAAGGCTGAAAATAATGATCCAATTCTGCTTGGGTATAACCTGTCAAAGCAGCAAATTTTCTGTGGAGGGTAATGTCTGCTAAATTATTGAGATTGGACAAAAAACTAACTTTACTAAACTTAGAAATCCCAGTTATCAATAAAAAGCGGATATAAGGATCGCTATCTTTAATAACGGAATAAAAACCCTTTAAAATGGCTTGGTGTTCAAAGGCGATATGCTTTTTGTCTTGGCTGAGATAGTCAATAATGGGTTTGTCATATTCATCAATTAATAGAATTACCTTCCCTTTACTAGTAGATAATTTATAAATCAACTCCTTGAATTGTCTAGTAGTGGTGTCTTCTTCTAGCTCAATGGAATATCGTTTAGCAATCATCCTTAATTCAGCTTGTAAGGCTTGATTTAAATCTAAGTCTCTATAATCAATACTATTCAGGGACAAATGAATAACTGGATAAGTCTCTGTCCAATCCCATTGATCTTCAATCCACAAGTCTTTGAAGAGTTCTTTTTGTCCTTTGAATAAAGCGGCTATGGTGGAAAGCATTAAAGATTTACCAAATCTACGAGGTCGAGAGAGAAAATAGTATTCTCCCTCCTCAATCAATCTGTAGATGTGTTGAGTTTTATCTATATACAGATAATGGTTGGTTCTAAGCTTTTCAAAAGATTGTATACCGATGGGTAATCTTAGTTTACGCATATAGCGAAGATACGGTATTTTGATTAATATTACTAGGTCAATCCAACTCTGCCCTAGAAAATAAATCCATAATGAGTGCTTCGTCTTCACAAGCCGCTTTGAAGCCTAGGGCAAATTCACGAAGGGCTGCTTTATCAGAAGAATAGACGCAATACATCCCCGCTTCAGGATCAAATCGAATGACCTCTGCCAAATGAGGCATTTTTTCGTCCAGAAAGACTTTGGCTAAAGATCCCCAATCATAACCATTTCCTAAAAAACCTTCCTCAGCTCTTGCTTCAAAAATGGCATCTTTATAACCACCTGCACTCAAACAAACAGAGGCGGTTTTGTCGTGGTCTACCCAAAAGAATGGTTGGATTTGGGTTTCTAGTTCTTTTATGGTCAT
>JAHDFT010000448.1 GCA_020628015.1 Bacteroidota bacterium | reverse complement strand
TATAGCAGCAAATTAAACAACAAGATGTCGGTTTATTTTTTAGCTGTTACTTAGGACTAAAAATATAGCTTTATCAATTCCAATTCTAAAAACTAAGACAGCCTATGAAGGTTTGATTTTGTATTGATTGATAATTGTAGCGATTTTATGTGATTAATTGACCTTCGAATGATCCTCAGCTTCCGTTTCTACCAGACTAGCCGTTATATCATTCAATTGTTTGACTTTTTCAGTAAATCCGCCCTTCAAGCGATTGCGGATTTCATGTAGGTTTTCTAGGAGATCTGCTACATTGTGTGGCAAGATTTCTTCTAGTACTTGTCGGAATCGCTTGGCAAATGTGGGGGATTTTCCGTTGGTAGAGACAGCAACTTTTAGATTGCCTCTGGTGATGATGGAACCAAGATAGAAATCACATAAATCAGGCGTATCTGCTACATTCACCAAGATTTTATTTTTCTTGGCAATGGCTTGTACTTCGTGATTCAATTCTCGGATATTGGTAGCGGCAATAATGAGGTCTTTTCCTGCTACATCTGCCTCTTGGAATTCCCTTTGGATGATTTGAACATTGTAATCTTTTTGACTCAATAATTCGCTGACATCAGGAGAAATCCAAGGAGCGACGACGGTTATATTGGCTTCGGGGCTGCTTTTCAAAATAAAGGATAATTTCTCAAAGCCAACTTCCCCAGCACCAACGATAAGCATTTCAAGATGATGTAGTTTTAGGAAGATAGGGTAGAGTGGGTTGTGTTCGACTGTTGCTTGTTGCATGATGAAATGTGGTTTAAAATGATAATGTGGTTAGACGATTAGAAAATGATATTGATGATTAACTAACCAATGCTTTTGCTTTTAAATATTCCATACAGTAAGCAGGATGAGTCGCAACGACATTACCGATAACGATAATTCCTGGCGAACCCAAGCCTTCTCGCTCTACTTCTTCAACGATATTATTGATATGACCAATGGCTACTTTTTCATTAGATCGAGAGCCATTTTGTACAACCATCACAGGTGTATTTTGTCGATCATAAGCACTAAATAAGGCAGCAATTTGACTTAGTTTTCTCATGCCCATTAGAATGACTACTGTAGCCGTTGATTGAGCCGCTAAAGCGACATCATTGGATAATTGTCCTTGCTTTGTGGTGCCAGTCATGACCCAAAAACTTTCGCTAATGCCTCTTCGAGTAAGGGGGACTTTTTGTAATTCTGGAACGGAAATACAACTGGAAATACCAGGAACAACCTCCGTTGGAATGTCAAAAATGGCTGCGTGGTCAATTTCCTCATGTCCTCGACCAAAAATGAAAGGATCACCGCCTTTTAATCGAACTACATGCCCGTAATTTAGGGCATAGGAGACGAGCATTTGGTTAATGGTTTCTTGTTTATAGCTATGTTTGCCAGCTCTTTTACCGACAAATATTTTTCGTGCTTGTTTTGGGGCAGATTGTAGGATGGTGGGATTGACCAATGCATCATACATCACTACATCTGCTGATTGTAAAGCTTTTAAGCCTTTGAGTGTCATTAATTCTGGATCGCCAGGTCCTGCACCAACAAGTGTTATTCTAGCTTGTTTCATTATTCTTAGTATTAGGAATCTTATTCAAAAGTCGATTTGTTGAACAAGATTTTTTGTCGAAATGATTGAGTATGATTGAAAAAGGAAAAAGAAGGTGTAGGCATTAATAATAAAATAGCCTACACCTTTAATAGACTTAAATCCTTAAAAATTTTTATGCTTTATAATATTCGTCTATGACTAACTTATCTCCTCCATCTTGCAATAATTGGAGTTTGCGAATATTTTGTACTT
Source organism: Bacteroidota bacterium (assembly GCA_020628015.1). Classification (GTDB taxonomy): domain Bacteria; phylum Bacteroidota; class Bacteroidia; order Chitinophagales; family UBA2359; genus JAHDFT01. The sequence continues at coordinate 2,569 of JAHDFT010000448.1, read as the reverse complement.
GTTCAACAAAAGCTTTTGCATCATTGAAATAAAGCTTGGCAAAATCTTCTGAAGGTTCATATTGATTCAATCGTAGTACATAATCCTTAAAGTTAGGTTGGATGTTTAATGGACCATTTTCGACATAATGGGTCTGGAAATCGTCGATAATACCTTTATGTGTGTTGCAATGCACATCTTTACTCAGTAATAATGCTTTAGCTCCGATGACCAAAGCACCATAACTATGATAAATACTATCTGCCCAAGACTCCAAGACTAAATTTTCTTCTGCTAGGGCTACTTTTTCTATAGCATCATTGATAATACTAGAAATGAGATCATAAGAAACACCCGCACATTCTCCAACACCGATTTCTTGTTTATAAGTATGGTCTTGGTTCCAGTCTTGAAAATCCGCTTCTGTTAAGTTGCTTTTATCTGCAAGAGGAGTCAATAAACTATAGAAATAACGTTTACCTTGACGATAATAATAATCATTGAAATACTCGCCATCATTACCATGTGCCTCATAATCTGCTAGAATCCAGCGAAGGGCTTCAGGGATTCTTTTGGTTGGTAATTTGATCACCTTTTCTGCTACAAAACCTTTGCCTTCTGGATCAACACCTCCGCCCATAACGACTTGCATCGCTGGAGCAAAATTTGGCTTGATTCGGATAGAACTACCATGAAAACCAATATTGGCCGCCATATGCTGACCACAGGAATTCATACAGCCACTAATTTTGATGTGAATGTTTTTTTCGTGAATCAATTGAGGATATTCTGCTCGGATAACAGATTCTAATTTAGCTGCCAATCCTGTACTATTCGTCACTCCTAAAGCACAAGTATCGGTACCTGGGCAAGCGGTGACATCAGCTGTAGAATTGAAGCCTGGTTCTCCCAAGCCCAGCTTATCTAATTCATTGAAAATGTGTGGAAGTGCTTCTAGGCGAGCGAATTTGAGGAGGAATCCTTGTGTGATGGTAAGGCGAATATCGTCTGCGGTGTAATTTTTAACCAAATCAGCTACTTGTCTAGCCGTTTCTGCACTTAAATCGCCCAGATGTACTCGAACTTGAACCGCATAAAAACCTTTTTGCTTTTGCTCAAATACATTGGTACTCAACCATTGATTGTATTTTTCTTCATTCTGAGGACTAGTTGTAGGTGGTGTCTGTTGAGGAGCAGGATTTGGTATACCTACAAGGCTGCGGTCAATTTTTACCGTTTGATTTTTCAAGGATTTCTTTTCCTTTTCTACCAATTCCATGAATGCATCTACCCCTAGTTTTTTGACCAAAAACTTCATTCTGGCTTTTAATCGCTTGGCACGTTCTCCGTGGCGGTCAAATACCCGAATGCAAGCCTCCATAAATGGAATGATTTTGTCTTCGTGCAAGAAATCGTATACTTCATGTGCTACAATAGACTGTGCGCCCAATCCACCACCAATCACCACTTTAAATCCTCTAATTTCTTCTCCTGCTTCATCGGTTTTGACTCTAGGAATAAAGCCAAAGTCGTGGAAATAAGTAAAAGCGGAATCTTTTTCACTAGAAGAAAAGGCAGGCTTGATTTTACGTCCCATTTCCTGACAAATTGGGTTGCGTAGGAAATATTCAAAGGAAGCATGTACATATGGACTCACATCAAATGGTTCGTCTGGATTGATACCTGCATCAGCAGAAGCGGTTAGGTTCCGAACAGTATTTCCACAAGCCTCTCTAGCGGTTACATTCTTCTGTGCTAACAAAGTCCAAATGTCTGGCGTGTCTTCCAGTTTGATGTGGTGCATTTGGATATTTTGTCGGGTGGTAATATGAAGATTACCATTGGTATATTGTTCTGCAATATCGGCGATGCGTACTAACTGTTCTGCTGTTAATTTACCATAAGGAATTTTGATGCGAAACATTTGGACATTTTTCTGTCTTTGTCCATAAACGCCTCTAGTCAGTCGGTAATGTTTGAATTTATCCTCAATCATCTCACCCGATTTAAAATTGGCAATATTTCGCTGTAATTCTTTAATATCCTTTTCGGCAGCTTGGCTAACGTTTTCGTAGTTTACATTCATGGTATATATCTTTTTATGTTGATTTTTTTACAATTTGAGTACTCCCTAAAAACAAAAAAGTCTTTCTGGTTCGTGGATTTTCCAGAAAGACTTTCTTTTTTAAGCATTAAAAGACATGAGCAATCATAGGACATCCATCTTGTTGTGGAAACAACAGCAACAGCAGCAACAGCAACAATTAGTGAAGGAGTGTACTTGGTTTGTCATGTTTTTTATTTGATTTATGGTAATGGTTTTTGGTACATTACCTAAATAAATGCGAAAAGCCTTTTCAGTTGAACTCTGAAAAGGCTTTTTGCTATTTTGTTTATGCATAATTATGATAATACCCAATCAGAGTTTACATCAATGTACAACAACAGCAACAACAACAGTTTGCAGCAATTGAATTGATATTTTGATTGATTATATACATACAATATTTCGTTTTTCTTTAAAAGACGATACAATATTATGCCATTTTTTTGTAAGGAACAAATTTTTAAGGGATTTTTTATGCATTCT
>JAHDFT010000447.1 GCA_020628015.1 Bacteroidota bacterium | reverse complement strand
GAAATAAAAATAGGAATATAAGCTTTACCATAATGCTCAGGATCTTCAATACTTTTAAGGCAAATGTGTTTGAGTAGAGTAGTCTTACCTGCCCCTGGTTTACCTAATACAATAAATTTCACCCGATTCCGCACCAATTCACTTGCTGGTCGATGCTCCTCCTTAATTTTGCCATAATTGCGTTGTAGAAAATCTATATCCTTTGTCATTTCTTCAATAGGACGATAATCTCTGGCTCTTATAGAATGTAAGACATTCACATAAACATATAAATCACTCAAAGGCATAGGTTTTTGCATCCCCAGCACTTTTACATTATTGTATAGTCCGTATATTTTATCTGTATATTGTTTAGCTACAAAGCCTAGTGGGTCTTTTGTATTATATTGTGCTTTTCCTGTGTCCCATCCTTTTTTGAGGAGGCTGCCCGTGTCCGTAAAAATGGCTTTTAGGGTTTTATACATAGAAAGCGAGAAGTCTATTGCCATAGGTGCTTGGGTTTTATTTTCGTTGGTTTGATGAGAGATGGTATTGCTTTGTTAAGATAGGAAAAAATTTGATTAGGATGGCTAGGGTAAGTAAGATTTTTCTGTCTTTTATCTAGGCAGGCTATCCTGTGTTTTTAATTTATAATGATTAAATGTTATGATTAAACAAAATTATTGTTTAGTTTTCCACTATAATTTTTTAGGTGAAACACACTCACCATTAGCCCCCAATTGGCATGTATCTATAATAATATAATAGTATCTGCCCCATACACCCTATCTAATTATTTTTGTCTGAATAAGAGCCTAACCAAGAACACAAGTAAAAAGAGGAAAATAATGACGGATAAGCGATTAGAAGAATTATTTCTGCTGTATCAAAAACCTTGTATCGTATTTTTGACCACTAAATATGGTTGTGATGTGGATATAGCAGACAATCATTTTATGGAAGCACTACTGATTTTAAGGCGACAATCTCTAAAAGGGAAATTTGAGGATATTAATCCAAAGGGATTTTTGATGAAGACGATGCAAAGAACTTACCTGAGAAGCGTCAATAAAAATAAATTGAAAACAGGCTTTGACCAAGATGTTTTGGAATGGATAATGACCGAAGCATTACTAGAAGGTAATGGAGCTACTACGCTAGTAGACCCTTTGATTACGGCAGAGGAGAAAGCGAACTATACACGTAAAAAAAAGGCCTATGAAACCGCATTTAGACAATTGGCCGAGCGGTGCCAAGATTTATTGGATGCCTATTATGTGCAGGGATTGAAATTGGTGAATATTTGGCAGGAACTGGGTTATCCTTCTAATGATGCGATTAAACAAATGAAAAGGACTTGTCTCAAGCGTTTGAAAAAGTCACTAGAAAATTATTATCGAAATTAGTTTGAAAAGCACTCCAAATAGTTGATTTTAATTAGGTTTCAGAGATTAACAATAGCAAAATAAAAAACAATGAAGGCAATAACAGATATAGATTTAATTCAAAAATATTTAGATAAAGACTTGTCTAATGAGGAGGAACAAGTATTGCAAAATAGAATAGAACAAGATGCGGATTTTAAAGTGGCTCTGGAATTGGCGATTTATAGAAATGTGCAGGAAAAAATTAAGTGGAAACAGCGATTTAAAGCATTGAGGACGCAGGAGAAAGCGGAAGGGAAAGAAGTAATGACAGAAGTCTTAGAGAAAGAAGATAAAGTAGTTACTAAAACTAAATCTCCTAGTAGGTATTGGTTAAAAATGGCGGCACTTGTGCTGGGTGTTTTATTGACTTTAACTTGGGTGACTTATTTTTATACTACCGTTAATCAAACCGATTATTTGGTTACTGAATATTTAGATGCAACATATAAACCTATGCCTGATTTCGAGCGAAGTACAGCTACAGCACAATCAGCTATTAAGACTTATCAAAATGGGGGATATAAGAAAACCATTCAATACTTAGAAAACTTGCAAAAAGAGCAAAAGCTCAATGAAGGGGAAATCCTTATGCTAGGAGCCAGCTATTTGTATATACCAGAACCAAATTATACAAAGGCCTTTGAACAGTTTAAGCAAATTACCAAAGAAAAATATGCCGATCATGCAGAATGGTATAAAAGCCTTTGTTTATATCAACTAGGAGAAAAGGAAGAGGCAAAAAAAGTATGGGAGCAAATTGCTGATAATGAAAACCATAGATATAATAAGAAAGCAAAGAAATTTATAAAGGATTAGTTTACCCCATAAACGCCCTAGGATACTCCACCATTCCATTAACCTCCTTTAAAGCATTGGGAATCAATTCTATAGCCATACAATTTTCCTTTGGAACAGCAAAAGGCATTTCAATACCAAATTGATCTAATCTTTTATAGCCAAATCTAGGATAATATTGCTCATGACCGATTAGAATAACGGAAGTATGCCCCAATTCCCTAGCAATTTCATGGGCTTTAATGATTAATTTACCCCCAATTCCATTAGCCTGAAATTCAGGCAATACACTAACAGGCGCAAGTGCCAAAGCATCAAAAGAATCCTCCTTATTGTTGATTTTTAGCTTGGTCAGCAAAATATGCCCTACAAGTTGACCATCACATTCCGCCACTAAAGACAATTCAGGAATAAAAGCTGGTGATTTCCTTAATCTTTGCACCAGATATTGTTCCGTTTTATCGCTAATACTGACCGATTTAAAGGCTTCCTCAATTACATTGAAAACTGCATCATAATCTGTTTCGGTTTCTTGTCTTATTTGGATGTTCATATTATTGATTCCTATATTGACCAAGCAATTCAATAGCAGCTTGATTTTTATTGACTTTTGCTACCGATAAAGGGGTTTCCCCACCCCAAACTTCTTTAATATTTGGATTGGCTCCATTATCTAATAACAATTTAGTAATGTCTAAATGATTATAACGAATGCTCTCAATTAGGGGAGCTGCTAGAAATTCTGGATGTTGATAATTGGGGTCAACACCTAGTTTAAGGTAATATTCTACTAAATCTAGGTCTCCAGTTTCTATCCCTCGAAACATTTCTTTCCAAGATCCTCCTGACATGTTCTTTTGGTTTATTTGATAATTGTACAAAATTATAAGACATAATTAGATAGATATTATAACCTATTTAATTATTTATTTATCTGATTGTTTTTTGCTATATTTACAATAGTGCTATTATTAGAATAGAAATTGTTAAATGTTGCCTAATTGATTGCCTTGAAATGGATCGTGTAAAAAATCAAGGCCTCCTCTATGTAAATCATCGTGAATTTATTGTTCACAATTCAATAACCGATAAAATTAAGAAAAGTTTATGAACCCAAGTCAAAGTTCAACTACCATTCCAGCAGGATGGGTTGGCGGATTCGCTGAATCTAATCCTGCATTTGCTTATCCCACTCCAGACCTTAGTTCCCTAGATATGTTGGGGAATATGGATAATATTGATAAACTGACCCGTCAACAAAAGGTTATTTGGCCAGAATTTAGTTGGGAAACCATTCCTGGTGAGCCTGATTCTAGGTGCTACCAAATGTTTTCTCCTGATATTTCTAGGCTGGGTTATACCGATGCTGGGCGAGTTTATTCGATTATCTGTCCGCAACAAGGTTTTTGCTCTCCTGCATTAGGTGCCATGAATGTGGAAGTGACGGTTACTGGCCAAAGAGGCTGGGCAGATGAGCCGAGTAGAACCCTTGCGGCAGACATGACCGTTGAGGGAACCATTTGGTTTAGTCCTAGTGCTCATCAAAATCCATTCGTTAAAATTTTGTGGGAAATGTTTTCGCACAGCGAGCATCCTTTTCCTTCTAGCAAAGCAGATGCGATTAGCGTAAAAACGCATAAGGTAGGTGATCGCAAGCAGCCTATTTTCCCACTTCGAGTTGGACAAAGTACTAACTTTCCGATTCCTGATTTTGCCAAACATCCAGAAGCATGGGCGGTTGCCAATTTAGGTGTAGAGATTGGTAGACCTAAAAAGACAGGCGATCCTATGGCAGATGAATTTAACCACCTCATCATGGACGTTTTTAACACCGCTTCTGGAAATATGTTAAAGGCCAATAATGTGCTGACTTGGAATGTTTGGTTTACCCCACCAGAGCTTGTAGACCAACAAGAATGGCAGGATCATGCAGAGTTATGGCGAGAATCTATTGATGCAGATCATGGTAGTCCTACGGGTGAAGGAACGCCTGCGAGATATTATGACGGGACTCCTTTTGAGCCGATGAAGGAGTTATTAGAGGAAGAGATTGAAAAAGTAGAGGCTTATATAGCTCGACATGCGTAGCAACTTTATTTAATTTTTTTAATTGATTGAAAGCGCAATAACAAACAGTAGAATACATTACTATTTGTTATTGCGCTTTTTTTGTATTTACGACATCAGATTAAATCTTCGTTATTA
>JAHDFT010000446.1 GCA_020628015.1 Bacteroidota bacterium | reverse complement strand
TAATTGATTTTAGATAACACAAAAATACTAGAAAAAAATGATATTTGCTATTTAATAGTCAAAACCAATATCATAGCTGCTTTCCTTAGAATTAGCTCAATTGTCTGCTTCCAAACACACTTCCTATTTTTTATCTATCCAAATTGCTTTACCTTTGGTCAACAAATACAAATCATTAATTAATCAATCCAATCATCAATCATTATGGGACTATTCGATTTTTTCAAAAAAGATAAAGACAAAGATAATACAGCCGCTATAGAAATGCCTTGCCCAAATTGCTGGGGTTATCAGGAATGGTCAGACGGCGTTAAAGATGTGCTTAAAGATCACCAGAGGGATGTAAATAATCACACTACAAAAGATGCTTTTGTCAAAAATATTCAGGTGACTTATGTGGATGGCATTCAATTGAAAAAGGATGGCAATAATAGCCCAGTATTTTATTGTAAATCTTGTAATAAAAACTATACGGTAAGTGAAGGGAGCTAAAATCCTTTAACAAACAAGGCGAAAATCAACAAATTCATTATTTTTGCAGAAATAATGAAACCAATGCACAAACTTACTTACTTTCTCATTATTAGCTTTGTCTTACTTTGCTGGCAATGTCAAACAGATTCTTCCTCTGATCCTTCAACAGGTACAGTAGTTCAATCTACTAACAATACGGCTACTAATGCTTCCAAAAATTATAAGATTGATCTGCCAGAGGCAACTCAAATTTCACATACAAGGTATGTCAAAACAGTTATTCCTATTGGTTTTCTTATCAAAAATAACCAACCAACAATAATTATAGACAATAGTTTTAAGCCACTACATGCCTTAGAAAACTATTTAATCAAGGAAGTTCGCAAAGTAGATCCTCAAGATCGAGAACGTATTGTTTGTGCTTTGGAAATCGACCGCATGATGCCTTATAAATATGTCAAACTGTTGAAAGAAGAATTGAAACGTTTGATGATGAATAATGTCATGTACATTACTAAGGAAGATCGCAGTAAGCAAGATGTGCGTCTGGGCGTTGTTACTAAGTTAAGTCCTTATATTGAGGAGCTACATTTTTTTCATTCACAGGCAAATGGAGTACCTTTTAAAAAGGTCAATCCTGTTAAATATGTAGACCAAAATGTTTCTGCACCACCAGCAGTTAAATTTTTACCCATCCATCCTGATTCTAAAGAAATCAAAGGAACTCCTGTATTGTTTATCGACCTTTTCCAAGATCAACAAATTCGTATTGATGGTCAATTGACAGACTACAAATCCTTGAAAAAACAATTAACAGATGAAATTCTTAAAAATGAAAAGTCTTTCATTCTTCGTCTAGCAGTCCATGATGAGGTTTTTTTCAAGGATTATCTACGTTTATTCGATTTTATCAAAAGTGTTTATAAGGAATTGGACAAAGAAATGGAAATGCGTATTGCTGATTATGGAATGATGGAGCTAAGTTACATTTCCTATCTCAAAAGCAATGATCTAGGCGGTGGTTTACAGCGTTTTAAAACGAAACGTTAATCATTTTACTATTTCGACTTCCGCACAATCTCTAGGATCGCTTTCATAGGCGAATCAAATCCTCCAAATACATCTTCTACTGATTCGGTAACGACAAAATCAGGGGTAATGCCTTTGTTTTCTTGCATGGTTAATGCTCGACTCCCTATAATTGGAATGTCAATCTCTATATTAGAATTAGGAAGGCGTAAAAAATAAATCGCTCCACTATTAATGCCCTGTAAATTTCCGCCTGTTTCTTCTCCAATTACTGAAGCAATATTGTATTTCTGGGCAATCATTGCCAGATAAAAAGTAGCCGAACTATTTGCTGCATTTACCATCAAGTAGCTATTCCCCTCAAAGGCTTTATAAGCTGGCTCTATCCTAAAAGTTGTAGGGGGAAGGCTATAATATCCCTCCTGTCTATATTTGAGTTGACCAGCCATTTTGCTCACAAAATCATCCCAAGAGTTGACATAAGATTGCAGCTTACTTGGAATACGTCGAAAAGTCATATAAGGCTCGTAATCCAACTTAACCTGTAAAGGCTGTTTGACAAGATAAGTCAACAATTCTACGACCACTTCATCCGATCCGCCCTCATTATCTCGCACATCAATAATTAAATGCTCTACTGTACTTTTTTTGAGTTGATTAAAAACCTCCTTCAAAAAACCTTTCCAATCCCAATCTGTTTCCCAAACCCCAAAAGTAGTTAATTTCAGGTAGGCAGTTTGCCGATTCAAAAATTTAAAAGCCCACAAATCTTCAAATTCTAAAGGAAGATTTTTATAACGATGTGCCAAAGTTTGTTGTCGTTGTTGCCGACTTATCGCCAGTACATGAGATTGAAAAGCTTCACCAGAGGTCATATCAATAGACTCCACTTTATAAATTCCATCTTCTGGCGGAAACAATAGGGGAAAATATATATCAAATGCCTCGTATGTCCCATAACTATTTACCTGCAAAGCATTAAATCGTTTGGCATCATTACCACCATCTGCTTTGACAAAAGGTTTTAATCTTTTGAGAATATCAGCTACCAATATATCATTGATTGCTGTAACTTCAGACCCTCTCGCCAAGCGATCCTCCTCAGAGGCATTATGCGTTACAAGCATCAAACCATCCACGATACGGAAAGTAAAGGGCAATTTATCAGCACGATCAAAAATATTGTATCGAATCAAACTAGGTTGATTCCAAAAGTTGGGATAAGTATGCCCACACTGAATTTTAGCAATAAATTCAGAAAATAATAGGTAAGCTTCTTCTAAGGTATGTTCTTTTTGACAAGCTTTTCGCAAATCTCGAAAATGGATATTCAATTCTTCCTTTGAGATGTATTTATACAATCCAGGATGCATGGTTTCTAGCGTTGCTCTTAGGATCTCGTAATCTTCTTCCATACCTTCTGGCGCAATAATCAAAGCTTCTAGCTCTATTGGCTCCAAAATACGTGGCATATTCCAATCCTCATACACCAAATCCATTGATTCATGAATCAAGCGCAGACGATTCCCCTCCCCTTTCAATTCCCAATTTTCTGCATCACAAATAAATTTATATTCCAAAAACTTATGTTCATACTGGCGATCAAAGGTCATACTGCCTGAAAAAGTCCCATCACCATCCTTATCTTCCAAAGGAAAGCTTTTGACCCAAGATAAAGGCGGTGTATTGCCCCTTAATCCTACATTTTTGATCTTTCTCCCTTTTCTCAACTCTTTACGCATATCCACTTCAAAAATCAAAGTCACCTCATTGTATTGAGCACAAATAAAGGTAGAGCAGGTCAAAAAATAGAACAATAATACAAAAACAACTAGGTACGTACTCCAATAAAATCCCCCTTTCATAGCATATAGCAGATTAAAAAATAACAATTCTAAAAAATCTCCTGCCTAATTTTCATAAAAATTGATTAGTAGAGGCAGGCAGACATTTTTTTACAACATAGCTTCATAAATATAAGAAAAAAATAGGTATTTTTTGTATAACACATTGTAAGAGTTATTGAAAGAAGAAAGATAGATATAGATAACGCTCAAAAAAATAAATTTAAATCAAAAAAAAAACTTTGGAAAATTGATAAAACTTCTATAGTTTAACTATTAAAAAATAATCATGCAAGATTTAGTCATTTCAGGAAATATTTTATCAGAACTACAACTTGCCCCAGAAGAACTGCTTATTGATCTCGCTGTATATCTTTACGACAAAGAAAGAATGACAATGGGACAAGCTAAAAGATTAGCCAAAATCAGCCAAATTGAATTTCAAAAAGAAATGTCCAAAAGAGGGGTATATATTAAGTACGATGTTGAAGATTTTGAAGAAGATTTAGTAACATTGAAAAAATTAGATAATGCTAGTAGTAAGTGACACTTCTCCCATTACCAATCTTATCCAAGTAGGTCATTTAAACATACTAGAAAAACTATTTGAGCAAATCATTAAATCACTCACCAAACCAGTTAGTTTAAAACCATGGAATTTCCAATGCTCAATATTTCCTTTAAAGACTGGAATAATGAAGATGACCTGACTATTTTCCTTCTTTTTGACAATATTATTTACAATGATAATGATGTATTTTTTGATAAATATTTCAAAAACCATTTATTTTGTGATTGTGAAGGACGGATTTATAAAATCACCAAAAAAATTCCTCCACAATCTGCTTGGCGTAGAGCTTTGAAATTCTTACCCAATACCTATAAAATTGAGTTGCAATTGAGGCCAACTCATGAAACTTATAGTATTGCACAACTTAAAGGGGTTTTATTGGAAAGACTTCGAGGCATTCGGGAACAAAATAATTTTACGAAGGAGTGGATTGCCATTATTGAGAAAATGCAGACTTATGAGGGGGTGATTAGTGGGGAGGAGTGAAAAGAAAATTGTAAAT
>JAHDFT010000445.1 GCA_020628015.1 Bacteroidota bacterium | reverse complement strand
ATCAATATTCTGCGCATGCAAAAATCCAACAACAAATAACAAAGGAAAAAGAAAGCATTTTTTCATTCTATTCAGGTTAGGGTTTATAAATTAATGAAGCCACCTTATTGGTATAGCTTCTATTCAATAACAAATTAATCAAAAAAAATTAATACATATAAAGTTCATAGTATAATAAGCTCAAAAAGCTTACAAAACTGACTTGTAACTCATTTGTAACTCGCGTTTTTCATCTTTGTGTCATTAATTGAAATAAATACATTTAAAACATATTTACAATGGCTACTAGCAAGCAAATTCTAAAGAAAAATAGAAAAGAAGCGAAAGAAACTTTAAAAACACTACACAATCAGATTTTTGTAACAGCAGAAGACATCATGGAAAACTCTGTGGCTTCAGGTGTGAAATTTCAAAAATTGGCTTTAAAGGCAATCAAGAAAAGCGAGCCTTTAATGAATAAGCAAGTGGATATCATGTTTGATGCATTGGAAGAAATCCAATCTCAGTTTTCTACTGGAAGCAAAAGATTCCAAAAATTAGTAGGTCTTGATGCCAAGGCAATGAAAAAAATCAACAAAGCTGCTATGAAAGTTGCAATGACTGTTGGCACTAATGTTGAGAATGCTAAAAAGATCGTAAAAAAAGCAAAAGCTGCAGGTCAAGATCTTTTAGGTGCTGCTCCAAAATCAGCTAAAGAAGCAAAAGCAACTGTAACAAATACTGCAAAAAAAGTAACTGCTAAAAAAGCTGCCGCTAAAAAAACTACAGCAAAAAAAATAGCTACAGCCAAAAAAGCAGCCACTAAGAAAGTAGCAGTTGCTAAAAAAACTGCTACTAAAAAAGTAGCTACAGCAAAGAAAGCAGTTGCAAAAGTATCTCCAAAAAAAGTAGTAAAAGCGACTAAAAAAGTTGTTCCATCGACTGGCGATGACCTAACTGCAATTTTAGGTGTTGGACCAAAAGTAGCTTCATTAATGAAAGCGCAAGGATTTAACACTTTAAACAGTGTTGCTAAAGCGAGTATCACAAAATTAGAAATGGTAAAGAAAGCAGCTGGACCAAGATTTACAAATTTTGATGTAAATAACTGGAAGTCTGAGGCAGTAAATGCAATGAACAAAGTTGCTAAGTAATCTTATCAATTATTTAAAAATATAAATTATCATGGCAAAAAAAACAGCTAAGAAAAATATCGTTATAGAATTACCAAAACCTGCAGTAGTATTAAAAAAATCTGCAACTACGGTTAATGAATTTGTGATCTCTTCTTCTGAAGAAGTGATAGATTTTGCAATAGAGAAAAGCGGACAATTACAGTCTGTAACTGAGAAAGCAATCAAAAGTGGATTAAAAATGACTGCAAAAAACCAAGATTTTGTATTCACCACACTTGAATCTATCAAATCACAATTGCAAGAAGGTTCTAAGAAAGTAGCTGGATACTTCAGCAAAAACTAATAATTCATTAGAAAATCTTATTAAAAGTCAATTTGCAGTGCATGCAAATTGGCTTTTTTGTATTTATAGCTTAGGTTTTTGAGCCTAAAAAAGAATTATTGACTGATTGAGTCGATGAATTCATCGATTTTCAATAAATTGTCAAGGTTATACCTTTGATAATGGCAAAATCAACAAAAATGCCACATTTCAGGTTATTAAAATTGAAGCGAAACCTTTTGGCATAAATGCATTGTTTGAATGTTAAATCGTAGTTTTTTAAAAAAATTGAAATCACTTTCGATCAGAAAAAAAACTACTAAAAGTGATGAAATGGAGTCAAGTACTGAATCGAATTCGATAAAGAGGCCTTCTTTATTGTGGAGTCTTACAGAAGGTGGCAGAGCTATTGTAGAGCTAGGGACCTATTTACCTTATCGGTTTTTAAATAAAATTCCCAAAACTGGCGATGGTCATCCCGTATTAATCTTACCCGGATTTATGGCTACTGATTTTTCTACAGTACCATTGCGGAGTTTTATCTACGATCTTGGTTATAAAGTTTATGGTTGGGGCGAAGGCAGAAATTTTGCAAGTATAGAATATCTGGAATTACTTCTAGAAAAAATTGATATGCTGTACGATAAGCACGGCATGAAAATCAGTTTGATCGGATGGAGTTTAGGTGGTGTATATGCTAGACAATTGGCAAAAGAGCGACCTAATAAAATACGTCAAGTAATTACGATGGGTTCTCCTTTTAAGGGAATTACAAAACCCAATAATGCAAAATGGATGTACAATATTATTACCAAAGGTAAAGGCACTGATGGTATAGATCCAGAATTATTGGCAGATATTCCTCACCCTGCGCCAGTACCGACTACTGCCATTTATTCTAAACAAGATGGCGTTGTACCTTGGGAAATGTGTAAAGAGGATGTTGAAAATAAAATCCATCAAAATATAGAAGTTAGAGGCAGTCATTTGGGGTTAGGAGTTAATCCATCTGTGCTGCAGATCATTGCAGATAGGTTACAATATGCTGAAGAAAACTGGTGTCATTTTGAAGTAGATTCTAGTTTCCAAGAAATGTTGTTCTACCCTGCTGAAAAAGACCTTAATCTTAATTAAATTTGTCATAGAAATTAAAAAATTATTCCCTTGCTAGATAAATTCATCTCTCTCGTAGATTCGCCAAATTTAGAATCCGTTTCTGGAATGGACGCAACGTTCTTATATGCAGAAACACCGACTAGTCATATGCACGTGGGTGCTGTAGCAGTTATCGAGGGTTCATTAAAATTCGAGAAATTTAGAGAGACGATATTGTCTAGGATTCATATGATTCCAAAGTTGAGAAAACGTTTGGTTTCAATTCCGATGAGTGTCGATTATCCTTATTGGGTAGATGATCCAGAATTTGACATTGACCTACATATCCATCATGTAGCATTACCAGAACCAGGAAATTGGTCCAACTTAAGGAAATTGGCTTCTAAGATTTTTAGTGAGCCGTTGGATCATTCTAGACCATTGTGGGAATTTACTTTTGTGGAAGGATTGGATAACGTATCGCAAGTACAAGAAGGAAGTGTAGCCATTATCTCTAAAATTCATCATGTTGCAATTGATGGTGTTGGTGGTGCTGGATTGTTTGCAATATTGTTTGACTTATCGCCAGATGTTAAAGAGATTCCACCTCAGAAAGAATTTAGTCCCCAACCGATTCCTAATGAACTTTCATTAATCTTAAAAAGTACAGCGACATTTGCTAAGACACCATTGAAGTTTCCAAAACTTGTATTAGATACCGTTACTGCAACAATGAAAGCTGGATTTTTAACTAGAACGCAACACTTAGATTTACCAGCAGCTCCATTTACTGCTCCTAGGACTCCATTAAATGGAATAATAGCGGCAAGAAGAAAATGGAATACCACGATACTTTCCTTATCCCGAGTAAAAGCACTAAAAACAATCATGGGTACGACACTTAATGATATCGTCCTTGCAATCTGTGGCGGTGCATTGAGAAGGTATTTGCTAGAGAAAGAACAATTACCAAAAAAGCCTTTGGTTGCTATGGTGCCAATATCTACCAGAAAAGCAGATGACACTAGTTTAGGAAATAAATTGTCAGCGATGTTGGTACAGCTGGCTACTGACATCGAAGATCCTATCGAGCGATTAGAAGCGATATATGAAAACACCCATAGAGGAAAAACATACCAAAATGCCACAGGTGCAAAGCGACTTTCTAACATAGCAGAGGCAGTACCATTTGGTGTAGCGAATCAAGCAGCTAGATTATACTCTAGATTTAATCTAGCTAAGTTGCACAACCCAGTATTCAATGTGGTCATCACTAACGTACCTGGACCTCAGTTACCGATTTATTTGCAAGGTCATAAACTGAATTCTGTAATGGGCATGGCTCCAATTATTGATGGAATGGGATTGATCATTACCATCTTGAGTTACAATGGGAATATAACGATTAGTCCTACTTCTGATGTAAACTCAATGCCTGATCTTGATGTATTTTCAGATTATATTTTGGATAGTGCGAATGAGTTAGAAGAAAAAGTATTGGCATATGAAAAGGAAAAGGGAAAGAAAAAAGCTGCGCCAAAATCGAATCCTAATGTAAGGCCTGAATCGGATAAGTTTTTTGAAAATCTAAAAATTGCGCTAAAAGCAAATCCTAAATTGGTGAAGGCTAAGACTGGATATTTTCAATTTTTTGTCAAAGGAGAAAATCCTTCTGATTGGCAAGTAAATTTAAATCGCGCTCCAGGTACTATTAGAAGAGGTCGAGCAAAAAACTTCGATACTTCTATTACCATCAATGAAAAATATTTATTGAAAATTGCTGATGGGACTTTAGATTTTGAAACTGCAATGATCCAAGGTCGAGTTATCGTAGCTGGAGATGCAGATAAGGCGGATAAGCTATCTGAGATTTTGGGGAAAGTGTGATTA
>JAHDFT010000444.1 GCA_020628015.1 Bacteroidota bacterium | reverse complement strand
TAGTGATAAATTTCCCTAACCAAAATTTGTACACTTATTTTTCACTCGTTCCTAATTATAAGCAAACTGGCTTATTTTCTTTAAGACAGACAAAACTTTCATAGACCAAATCTTTTTCTTACCTTTGCACTCGCATTTTGGTAATTTTCCATATTCTTTAATTTATTTAATACTTAATAGAATGGTTAAATCTTATGAAACCGTACTGGTTTTCACACCTGTTTTGAAAGATAACGAGGTGAAAGAGATCATAGCCAATTACCGAGAGATGCTCAAATCTTATGATGCAGAAATTGTAGAAGAAGATTTTTGGGGACTCCGGCAATTAGCTTATCCGATCAAAAAGAAAACGACTGGAATTTATTTGGTAGTAGAATACAAAGTAGAAAGTGCTGCTGTCGAAAAATTCGAGATTCAATTTAAGCGTGACGAGAATGTTCTTCGTTTCTTAACCACTCGCCTAGACAAATACTCAATGGATTACAATGAGAAAAAACGTCAGGGAATTGTTGGTAAGAAAGAGTACTTGAAGAAGCGTAAAGCTGCTGAAGAGGAAAAAGCGAAGCAACAACGCAATAAGCGTGATCGTAGAGGTGGTGGTCGTAGAAGACGTTAATCTGTCGTCGAACACGTTATTTATTTAACTAGTTGAACAATTTACCTATACTACTTTTCTTATTCAATATGATAAGTAGTTTATAGTTGATTTACTTCAACTTTTATAAACCAAAAATCAATCATGAGTAATAATAAAGAAATAAGATACTTAACCTCCCCTAAGATCGGTCAGCGTAAGAAAAAATACTGCCGTTTCAAGAAAATGGGGATGAATTATATTGACTATAAAGATCCTGATTTTTTAAGCCGATTTTTGAATGAGCAAGGTAAAATTCTTCCTAGACGAATCACGGGTAACTCCCTCAAATTCCAGAGAAGAGTCGCACAAGCCGTCAAAAGAGCTAGACACTTGGCATTATTGCCATATGTAACTGATTTGATGAAGTAAGTATAACTTTTACGGATGGTCTATCCGAACTTACATTTATCACTTAGCTAATTCTATAAATTCAAAATAAAATGGAAATCATTCTTTTAAAAGATGTCGCAGGCTTAGGATCTCGTTTTGACAAGGTGACGGTAAAGAATGGATATGGTCGCAACTATTTAATTCCTAAAAAAATGGCTGTTATTGCAAACAGAGCAAATTCAGCCAAATTAGCAGAAAGAATGCGCCAAATTCAGGCTAAAGAAGAACGCATCTTGGCAGAAATCGAACAACTTATTGAACGCATCAAAGCTAACCCAATTCAAGTAGGTGCTAAAGTGGGTACGACTGATAAAATCTTCGGTAGTGTTACCAATGTTCAATTAGCAGAAGCCATTAAAAAACAAACAGGTGTTGAATTAGACCGTAGAAAATTATCTATCAACGAAGAGGTCAAAACACTTGGTACTTATAAAGCCACTATTAGTTTTAGAGAAGGAGCAGTTTATGAATTTGATTTTGATGTTGTTTCCGAATAAGCAGCTATCCAATCATTTTATGTCCTTGTCTTCAATCAAATAAGGCAAAATCACCAATACATCAAGAAGTAGGCAATATTACTACTTCTTGATGTGTGTGATACAAAATATTCCTTATTTCATCCCTAGTCTATTCCATAACTGCTTTAGGACTCGATTCACATCCTCCGATACCTGCCAAATCACCGCCATTCCACAAAATACACCACCAATAAGCAGTGACCTAATGATCATATCTACTAGAAAATGTTCCATATAAGGTATCCACTGATTCATCAATAAAGTTACTCCACTAATCGCTATTACTTTCAAAGTTCCAAGCGTAAAAGGCTGCATCCTAAATTTCCAATAGACAAATACACATTTTCCAATATTGTACAATAGAACTGTAGAAGCTGTAGCAAAAGCAGCACCCGTAATCCCGTAATTAGGAATAAAATAAAGATTGGTCAAATAGGTCAAAATCACCAATAAACCAATCAATACTAAATTGAAACGATAATACTCCGAATAAGCAATAATATCACTATTATTACTGGTCAACATATCAAAAACCTTTGCCAAACCAATCAATAAAACTACGTATTTACCAGCTCGATAGACCTCCCCATTTGGAATAAAATCAAATAGATTATCAATATTGACCCAAATCCCCACCAATAGTAAAGCCCCAATAATGAACTGATTGATGGAAATTCGTTTATATAAATCGTGAATTTTGGCAAGCCTTTGGTGTATAAAATCATCAGCGACTATGGTACCCGAAATCTGACTAACTGCTCGTCTAGGAATTTCAATGACTGTTCCTAGAAAAACGGCAATACTATAAACCCCATTTTCACCCAATCCTCGAAACTTAGTCACCATTAGGCTATCAATATTGGTCACCAACATTCCCCCAGCACCAGAAAGTAGGCTAAACAAGGCATAAATCCGCATTTCTTTAGACAATTCGGGAGTAAATTTTTGGAAATTAGGACGTAGGAAAAAATCACCTAACCAGCGAATGTAAACCACCAAAAGCAAGGTGACAATACCAAAAGCAAAAACATAAAAATGCACAAACTGGACAGCAGTCAAGATTTGAGCAGCGAATAATAATACCAAAAACGTAAAAGCCAACCGCAATATAAACTCTCGTATAAGATTAGGTACAACAATCCTTTGTAAAGCTCGACTAAAGGCATCCAAAGCAGCTGTAAATACAAAGAAAAAGCACAAGGGGATAATGAGATAGATATAATCGGCAAAAAGGGGAGATTTTTCGGCATATAAATCCTTAATCACATCAGCCAATAGAGCATAAAAACCTAGGAAGCTTAAAAAACCAATACTAGGCACCAATAAAACAAAGAATAGAAAACCGTTATGCTCTTTTTCCTTATCTTTGAAGTAGGGAAAAAAACGGATGCAGAGGGAGGTAATACCAAGTGCGACAAAGGGCAAAAATATCTTAGCTGCCGATTCTAGCACCTTGATTAAGCCGATTAATTCTTCTGGCAAAAATTTGGGATACAACCAAATAAAGTTGAAAGTTCCTATTAGAACTCCCAAGTAAGTAGCGATTGCTCCCTTAATACCTTGTCTTTGGATTACACCCATTTATTTAGATAAATTATTGTATACAAAAAACCACCATACATGCCTTGTATCATTATTGCAGAAGCAGGGGTTAACCACAATGGCAGCCTAGAACATGCCAAAACCTTGATTGAAGTTGCCGCTGCTGCTGGTGCTGATTATGTCAAATTTCAAACTTTTAAAGCGGAAAAATTGGTCAGTAAAACTGCTAAAAAAGCGGATTACCAAAAAGCCAATTTACAAGGTCAAAACCAAGATGACAGCCAATACCAAATGCTCAAAAAACTAGAGCTAGATATTGCTGCCCACCAAGTATTGATTCAACATTGCGCTGCTTACAATATTCGCTTCCTTTCCACCGCCTTCGATTTAGAGAGTATGGATTTACTGCATGACTTGGGTATGGATTTATATAAAATTCCATCTGGTGAAATTACCAATCTTCCTTATCTTAAAAAAATTGGTGGCTATGGGAAACCAATTATTTTATCCACAGGCATGTCGAATCTAGCAGATATAGAAAATGCATTGCAAGTTTTATTGGATGCAGGCAGTTCAAGAGATCAAATTACAGTCCTGCATTGCAATACCGAATACCCTACCCCTATGCAAGATGTCAACCTTCGTGCCATGCAAAGTATTCAGGCTGCTTTTGGGGTGAAAGTGGGTTATTCTGATCATACACTCGGTATTACTATTCCTATTGCTGCGGTGGCGATGGGGGCCGTTTGTATCGAGAAGCATTTTACCCTTTCCAAAGACCTTCCTGGTCCAGATCATCGTGCTTCACTAGAGCCTGATGAACTAAAGGTGATGGTTAAAGGCATTCGGGATATTGAACTAGCTCTAGGAAATGGGATTAAACAGCCTTCCCCTTCGGAAATCAAGAATCGCCCTATTGCTCGTAAAAGTATACACCTTGCTCATCCTTGCGCTCAAGGACATATCTTGCGCTTGGAGGACCTGATTATGAAACGTCCAGGGTATGGCATTTCGCCTATGGATTTGTTGAGGGTGTTAGGGAGGCAATTAAAACAGGATTTAAAAGAGGAACATTTACTAAGCTGGAAAGATTTGGATGTATAAATTATAGGAAAACTTCACTAATTTATTGCTGTTCCATCACTAAGGAACAGTAAGAAAATAACTTTTTATTTTGATTGATAAATTTACCCCTATACTTCGTTAAAAAGCCTCGCCAATGCCCTGCATTGCCTACGTTTTTTGCCTCGTCTAGTAGCAAATTTCCCTAATCAAAACTGTAAATTTATTTTTCACTTGTTCCTAAGTAACAAGCAAAAAATAAATTGATCATCTTTGTTTGGTTAATTTGTGGCTA
>JAHDFT010000443.1 GCA_020628015.1 Bacteroidota bacterium | reverse complement strand
AATATGAATATTCCTACACTCCCTGTTTATGAATGGTTACCTGACCAATTAAAACTTGCAAATAATGTTATTGGTTTACTTCATAAACGAAGTATCCAGTATGAAGGGCTGTTCAATATGTATCTAGGTCCCAATAAAGTTTGTGTCACTACTCGTGCAGATTTTTGTAAACACATTCTTCAAAAAAACAATAAAAACTACCGTAAATCACCATTTGTCCAACCATTACGAGAGGCGATTGGAAATGGTTTATTGACGAGTGAGGGACCTTATTGGCTACAACAAAGACGGCTCATTCAACCTAATTTCCACCGCAAGCGATTACAAGAATTGTGTGTTATTATGCAAGAGCAGATAGAAACTTATTCTGATAATTTGTTAACACAAATTAAAGAAAATAAGGACTTGAACATTGTGCCAGAGATGATGAAATTGACGATGAAGGTGGTGGCACGCTCTCTATTTAGCACAGGTTTTAGCGAGGAGGAGGTCTATGCGGTAGGGCAGCATATAGATAAGATTCAAATGCATGTCATGCAAGAAATTCGTTTTCCTTATTTGAAGAAAGTGAAGGAATGGACGGGTAAGGAAAGAGCATTTCGAGAGGAACTATATGCTTTGGATAAGATTCTCTATCGAACGATTGATCAGCGCAAAAAAATCCCATCAGCAGATCGTCCTTCTGATTTATTAACCATGCTTTTAGAAGCAAAGTATGCAGATACTGGTGAAGGAATGATTCGTTCTCAATTGAGAGAAGAAAGTCTCATTCTTTTTACCGCAGGACATGAAACCTCTGCACTAGCACTAAGTTGGACTTTTTATCTTTTAGCCAAACATCCAGATAAATTAGCGATCTTACAAGAAGAATTGGCAAGTGTACTAGAGGATCGAATCGCTACTTTTGAGGATTTACCAAAACTTGTTTATACCAAGCAAGTTATAGAAGAAGCCATGCGCCTATATCCTCCTGCTTGGATTATTGATCGGGTAGCTTTAGAGGAGGATGAGGTAGATGGTTATAAAATACCAAAAGATCATATTGTCAATGTATTTGTGTATGGCTTACATCGCAATCCTGCCTATTTTGAACAACCAGAAACTTTTATGCCAGAGCGTTTTGCACCAGAAAAGAAGAAGCAAATGACTCCATATAGTTATGCGCCTTTTGGAGGAGGACCACGTATGTGTATAGGGAATAATTTTGCCCTTTATGAAATGCAATTGACCTTAGCACACTTATTACGTAAGTTCCGATTTAAATTGGTGCCGAATCAAAATGTGATTGTGGAAGCTTTGGTGACTTTAAGACCAAAAGGTGGGATTCGTTTTGAAGTAGAAGCGATTTAAGTTTAAAATAATCCACTTACTCGTTTTACCCCCACCAAGCGATCAAACCAGCTTCCAGCATGACGATAGTAGATAAGGATAAAGTAGTCATTTTCAATAATGCGAATATCCTTATCTATACTTCGGATTTGCATATTCGTTAAATCACCAGAGCCATCCTCTACCACCACATATTGAAAATCATAATAACCCTGTTTCAATAAAATAGTCGCTTCGTAATGCTTGAATTCTCGATTGTAATGCATTTGGAATTCTGGAAGCAAATTCCAATGACTTAAAGCACCAAAAACATACAAATTACCCGTTTTCAATGGTTCCTCCATTGCTAGTTTAAAATGCACATAAGCATAATCAGGATCTTGAGCCGATAAGAGCTTTTTCCGAAAAATACCAATCCTATACTGCCCATTTAAATCCCGTTGATTGAGGTTGAAAAATGATTTTTGCTTGGTTCTTATCTCATCTTTTACCATATACACATGCGCTGGAATAGATTCCAAGTCTACCCAATCAATCCGTTCTCCTGGATCATGTAAAGCCCTGAAATCTACATACCGAAATTCATCTCCTCCATAAAAAATAGGACGGCCAGTAATGCGATAATTCAAACGATTGAGGGCGTAATTATTATAAGATAAACCAGAAAGCTGATTGTACCACTGTCCATTTTGTAGGACAGTCACATAAAAATCACTAATCGGATTGGCTTCTGTTAAAAAAGAGTGATCTAGGGAAAAAGATAATTGTTGGTGGGTATTAAAATGCTGAAAAATGATTCCATTTGCCATTTGATAACTATCAATGCCCACCAGTTGCTCATAAATCACAAAACGTCTGGTCAATATTAAGGCATCAGGATTGCCCTCTTCATAGACCTTCAACAAATAATTCCCAGATTTGGTTAAATTCATGCGGTTGTTAGGGAAAAGCAATTCGTAGTGGAGGTAATCTTGTTGGGTTTTATGAGCGTAGAAATAATCGTTGATGTCTTCTTCGGAATAACCATCAATATAATCAAAATGAGAAATTTCGGAAGGACCCGACCAATCCGCTTTACAATGAATCACCGTATAACTCAAATTCAAAGGTTCATCTCCTAATAAATCAAAGCTCAATTTTAATTGCATTGGTTCGCCCATTTCTAGCATGGGTAAAGCTAAGACATGTTCTAGGCGATGCAATAAGACTGTTTTGATGTCTTTATGATAAACGGCATCTTCATAACGCATTATTGTAGACACATAATCTGCCGTTTCTTCCTCTGGTTCTGGTTCTTGTCCCAAGAGGAGTAGGGGAGTGGTCGATAGGTAGAGCAATAAAGCTAATAAGTAAGAAGTATGGTGTATTGGCATCATCTGGATAATGGTTATTTTGTAACAATACTACAAATAAAAAAAGTTGACACCTAGCAATTTACAAAAATGTATTGCTTGTGCCAACTTTTAATTTATCGACAGATAGAAACAGATAAGTTCCCTTTCTTTTGCGTTAGTGAAAGGATAATAAGAGATAGAAGTCAGAACTTACCTGATGCTCTGAAGATAGAAGATGGATAATTGATTATAAAGATTTTTGAAATGAGTTGTTAATTGTGTCGATGTGATATGAAAAATATTAGAAGATAGAAAATATAGGAACAAGTGAAAAATTATAAATTTATTTTTTGACTGTTCCATAGCTACGGTTTACCTAGTGTTCCCATAATTTAAGTAAATCAATCTAATGATATATATGATAGCTTATTGATTTTGGTTAATGAGCGTTTATATATTGTGTTTGCTGTCTTATTTAAGTAATACTGCATCATTAACCTATCACAATAAACCGTCTACCTTTTAAAAAAGGGAGCCAAAAGACCATTTATAGAGTCTCTATTTTGTCAAATTAAAGCCTGTTAATCTGAATACAGTCAGTTAGCGCTTTTCTGTATTTTCAAATCAATCTAAGGACCTCTACAATTTTTTTAGGTTTTGGCCTCCCTACGTGACACTCTCTAAAAAGTCTCAGCTTTAAGCCTTTGTTGTTCCAAAATTAGTTTGTAAACCAATAACTCTAATCTTTTTAGTGTTCTTTCGTTTTGTGCGATATAGTCAAAAGCTCCATACTTAATCGCCATGATTGCAGTATCTTGGATACTCTCGCCTGCAACTAAGACCACCTCAGTATTGGGACTAATCGCCTTTAGCTTTTTCATCAATTGCATACTATCTGCTGCTGTGATACCTACAAAATCAGCTTGGTAATTCAAAATCACCAATTGAGGATGTTGCTTCATACTTTCTAAGCAATCAACAGCATCCGTAAAGATTTGAATGTCAATTGAATAATCTACGATTTTTCTTTCTAGATAATTTTTAAGAAGGAGAAGTGTTTTTAAATCTTCATCTACCAAAAAAACTGTGTAAACTAGGGGATTCATAAGCAAGATATAGTTTAATGGATAAATAGGTGTAAAACAATTAGCGTATTGCATAATATGTTTGTTTATACAGCCTAATTAATAATTTGCTTGATAATTATTGCCTAGATTTTCATGAATTGCTTCAGAAAAAAGCAATAGTGTCCTATTTTTTAAACAGTTAAATTGGGTTGGTGAACAATTTATTGTACACTCTATATTAGAAGATATATAATAATCGGACAGAATCCCATTTATAACTCCTATGTAGCTGAATAGACAATAGATTAGCTATATTGGATGGTAAATGGATACGTCTAAATGTGATGAAAGATTATTGGTAATAGTAGTACTGTTGCGGAGGGGACACAATACATTCTGAAAGTACTTCATTGATGATGAATGGAAGGCTCATCAGTACTTTAACTATAGTAGTTAATAGAGGGAATGATTTTATTGGTCACTTTTCGCTAGGGTACATGTTTTTTATGTCTACTTTACGATCAAATATGATGCCAAAATAGTCAAGCTTTTGCTTTTTTATACTTGACCATTTTTTGCAATTATAAATGTCTAGTGTATCTAAGAATTACGGATCATTTTTTGAGTTAGGATGAATCTTGTACTCCTGTAAAATGGCTTGATGCCTACTATTTGTCAAAAAACTGTATCTTTGTAATCTTTAATTGTACATTAAATTA
>JAHDFT010000442.1:2239-4485 GCA_020628015.1 Bacteroidota bacterium | reverse complement strand
ATTTTGTGTAGGATTTTTGGAATATTTTGCCGTTAAAAAATCCATACAGTCTTGATTTTTGCTTCTTTTGATCAAGCAAAAGAAGATTCACTAGTCATCAAGGGAACAAATTAGTAATATACAGTCAAATAGATGTTTGATTTAATCTCATTATTCATACAAATCATTCAATCAAACATACATACATAAACAAATCATGGCAGTAGAAATAAAAATCCCAACCGACGAAAGCATGGACCCTAAAACGGGCCGCTATCGGAATCCTTTTGATGCTGTATTAAATAAAAGTCAAGAAAAACCAGTCGTGGTACAGTTTTTCGCCAAATGGTGTGGCCCTTGTAAAGTATTAAAGCCACACTTGAAAAAAGTAGCAAAAGACACAGGCGATGATTGGGCATTGGCTTTTGTAGATGTAGAAAAACACAAACTAGCCGCTATTAACTACAATATTAGAAGCGTACCAACGGTCAAAATGTTCTATAAAGGGGAAGCAATCGCCTCCTTCAAAGGAACAAAGCCTGCCTATATTATTAAAAACTGGCTGGATAGAAATTTACCAGAGGAACAAGAACCCAATCCCTACGAAACAGCTAATGGATTATTGAGAAATGGCGATGTACAAGGCGCAAGCATCCATTTACTAGAAAAATTGGTGGAAGACAATGCAGAAGTACCTATACTCAAAATTTTGCTGGCTTTGCAACATGCTGGTAAAAATAACCCACAGGCAATGACCATTATGAATCAGGTAAAAATCGAGGGTGATCATCAAGAATTAGCCAAGCGAGTGCGAGATTTAATTGATATGGAAATGGATGAAGCCGATACCCGCACCCCAAATCACAGCCCCTACAACCCTTCAAGCAATTCGGCAAACGACCTTATTAATGTGGGGCAAATCAATGAGGCTTTTTTGTGTAAATTGATAGAGGATATGGTCAATGAAGTACGAGAAAGTCAAGGAGTTGGAACAGTACAAGCGGATTCGATTTTAGTAGCTGCTGCTAGGGATCAAAATCAATATCAACTTCAACACGATATATTGTCTCATTACCAAAAGGATGAACAAAAGAAGGATGTAGGCAAAAGAGTAGGCAGTTTTGGGGGAGATTTTAGAACGGTAGGAGAAAACGTGCAGTATCAGAGCTTTCAGGTGATTATTCGTAATGGACAAAAGGGCTTGGTTACGGAAAGTTATATTGATATGGCGCAAAAGATGGTTAGGAATTGGGTGCATTCTCCTGGTCATTATAAAAACATGATTAACCCAGATTTTCAATACGTAGGAACTGCTATCGGTTGGAATCCTGAAAATCATGCGATTTTTGCGACACAGGTTTTTGGAGGATAATTAATTACAATGCCTAATTCATGAAAAACGATACACCACTTACTATAGAAGATTGGGAGTCTTTTGCAGCTATATCATTGGCCAGTTATAATTTACAAGGCTTAGATATAGACCCGAAATTGGCTTTAAATGCTTTGGTCAAAGAATTACAAGACGATTTTACTAGTGTAAATCAAGAAAAGACCAAAACAGGGCGATGCAATTATTTTAAGATTCCCAATACTACTAAGGATCATTATGCAGAACACTTAATCGAGCTTTCTGGTAATAAACAGGTAATCGCTGGAATTAGGCATTATAATGGCATGAAGGATATGGCTTTTGTCAATATTTTGAGCAATTTTCAAACCTCCAAACAGGAATTACTAGACCTATACCAAGAAAAATTGGAAGCCTATTTTGCACCATTTCAGCCCAAGTATTTGCGTTATTATACATCGCAAGCAATCGCTAGTGATATGGCTGGTGGTTGTGATATGGTACAAAAGGCATCGGTGATTAAAAAAAGTAAAGCATTTGAAGTAGAAAAAGAACTGGAATTGAACAATCCTGAAAATGAAGGGTATTACGATTGGTATGTGTCCACTTATAAAGCTTTTCACGCTCAAAATCCTAACCTAGCCGCCAAAGTCCCCTTCAATGATAAGGATTTAATGGAGGAAAGTCGCCAAGCTGGATTGTTGAGAGAGCTTGTTTATAAGGGAGAAATCATTGGATTAATTGCGGCTATAGCAAGTGAGTTTCTAGGGCATAAAGGCATTTATTTCATTGATTTATTGCTCAAAGAACAATGGAAAGGACAAGGATTGGCTAAGGCCATGCAGCGAAAATATATTGATGAAGTTGTGGTAACAGATGCTATTGTTTGGGGCATTATAGATGTAGCCAATAAACC
>JAHDFT010000442.1:0-2139 GCA_020628015.1 Bacteroidota bacterium | reverse complement strand
AACCAATACCATTTATTGCCAATACTTTTGAATACTATGTAGGAGCTTGTGTGAACTATACAGGGATACGTCCTAAAATTAAACAGTTTGGCCCCATTATTTTAGATTTAAAAATTGACAATAAAGGAACAACACTCATTAAGGAAATTAAAGCACCATTTGACTTAAACAAAAAAGAAAAATTGCGCCTAGAAAGAACGGTTGCTGCTTTACCCATATGGATTAATGATAAACCAATGGACAATATTAAGCTCATTATCAACTTAAAATAATAAGAAAAGAAATGACCCCAATCCAAAAAAAAATGTTCGCAGACCTAGCAGATAAAACACTTTTCGAAAAAGCACAGTCACTAGGTTTTGACTACCTCAATAAAGCACTAGAAAGGAATATTTATCCAACAGCGGAGGCATTGGATAATTTAAGTGTTTTTGAGGAAAAACTACCCGAAAAAACGGGTGATGCCCATGAAGTATTGGATAAGTTGAATGAATTTGGCTCTCCTGCGACCGTTGCCCAAGTAGGCGGACGATATTTCGGCTTTGTCAATGGAAGTGTGGTGCCTGCTGGATTAGCAGCTAAAAATCTGTCTATTTTCTGGGATCAGAATACGGCTATGCAGGTCATTTCCCCGATTTCTTCCAAACTAGAATCGGTCGTCCAAAACTGGTTGGTGGAGCTATTTGGATTACCAAAATCAACCGTAGCAGGCTTTGTTAGTGGTACTTCAATGGCGAATTTCTGTGGCTTGGCGGCGGCACGTTACCGAATTCTAATGAATCAAGGCTGGGATTTGACCGAAAAAGGGCTATTTAATGCGCCTAAAATCAGAGTTGTAACAGGAAAACATGCCCATTCCACCATTTTAAAAGTCGTTTCTTTACTTGGATTGGGTAAAGCCAATATCGAATGGGTAGACGTAGATGGTCAAGGGCGGATTCTAGTAGAAGAGATGCCTGAATTGGATAATCGAACCATTCTTGTTTTGCAAGCAGGAAATGTGAATAGCGGTTCTTTTGATGATTTTGAGGCAATTTGTCAAAAAGCCCAAGAAAAAGGCGCATGGATACATATTGATGGGGCATTTGGACTGTGGGCAGGGGCGACACAGAGCTTAAAACATTTAACCAAAGACTTTGAATACGCTAATTCTTGGGCTGTCGATGGACATAAAACCCTTAATACACCTTATGATTCTGGTATTATTTTGTGTAATGATAAGGAGGCTCTTGTTGCTTCTTTACATATGACAGGAGGTTATATCATTATCGGCAAAGAAAGAGATGGCATGTATTTTACCCCCGAAATGTCCAGACGAGCCAGAATCATTGAACTTTGGGCTACTTTGAGGTATTTAGGACGGGAAGGGATTGACCAAATGATTGAAGGCATCCATCAAAGAGCCGTTCAATTTGCCCAATTATTTGAACAAATAGATGGTTTTAAGGTATTGAATGAGGTTGTATTTAATCAGGTCATTGTACAATGTGCGACGGATGAATTGACGGAGGCGGTGATTCATGAAATCCAAGAACTGAGGGAATGCTGGGTAGGTGGTTCGACTTGGCATGGACGTAAAATCATTCGAGTAAGTGTTTGTTCATGGGCGACTACAGCTGAGGATGTGGAGCGTTCTGTGGCTTCGTTTGAGGAGGCTTTGAGAAGGGTTTTGACTACCAAATTTACATAAAATGAAAGGACATATCAATATACAATATCTTACAGATCAGGAAGGTAATAAAACCGCAGTATTGATTCCTATTGCAGATTGGTTAGAAATTAGTACTGCAATGGAAGACTTTTTTGGAGCTTATCAAACAATGAACGATAATTTGGCTACTGCTTTTTCTGAAGTTGAGGCTATGAAAAAGGGAGAAAAAGATAAAGTACATTTGAGTGATTTTTTGGATGAGTTAGATTGATTTCCTAATATAAAATTAGCATAAAATGAATATTTATTCCCTTCTTCTAATCCTTCTATTCAACTGTTTAATCCTATCCTCCTGCTCCATTTTCAACAATAAAAACCAAACCTCAACAGCAGAAGCCAACAAGCTCACCAACTTCATTGAAGCAGTTAAAAAGAACGATGAAAACAAAATCAGTAACCTAGTCAAATATCCACTCAATAGGGAGTAT
>JAHDFT010000007.1:24340-26859 GCA_020628015.1 Bacteroidota bacterium | reverse complement strand
TAACAAAAGTACAGTCTTATTTAAAAGATACTAATGTATTACTAAGCTATTTCATTGGCGAACATAATATATACTACATTATCACACAAAAAAATGACTGTCAATTCTACAAAATAAAAAAAGAAAAAAAATGGCATCAAGTCTTTAACAATTTTAGAAAATCAATCACAGATATAGAAACAATTTTAGATAAAAAGAACAAGCAAGCAAGCTATGATTTATATACCCAAAGTGCTTATCAACTCTATCAATGGCTCCTAGCAAAACCACTCAGTACATTACCAGCAAAAGTAAACCAATTATGCATTATTCCCGATAGCGAACTCAACCATCTACCTTTTGAATTATTGATACAAGCTCCAGGAAATAGCGAAAAACAAAGTTACAAACACTTGGATTATATTTGCAATCAATATGCCATTTCCTATGCCTACTCTGTAAGTTTGTGGATGGAACAAAATCAAGTATCAAGTCAAAAAAGTCTACTTTCCTATGGAGGTTTTGCCCCTAAATATCCCAATCAATTTTTATTAGAAATGGAGGCTTTAGAGCAAGAATTATCCCAACATAAATTGTATAAAGAATGCGTTACAAGAGGGGATTTAGTAGATTTACCCGCCGCCAGATCAAGTGTCAGTAAAATTGGAGATTTATTGGGAGGAAAAGCCTTCTTAGCCGAAACTGCCAATAAAGAAACCTTTCTCCAAAATGCCAAACAATTTAAAGTACTACATTTGGCGATGCATGGTATTGTAGATGATGAATTTCCCATGTATTCCCAATTGGTTTTTACCCCATCCAAAGAATCGAACTATAACCACTTACTCAATGCAGCAGATTTATACAATGTACAATTAAATGCAGAACTAGCGGTATTGAGTGCTTGCAACACAGGTTATGGTGCGATTAAAATAGGAGAGGGTGTGATGAGTTTATCTCGTGCATTCATTTATGCAGGATGCCCAAGTATTATTATGAGTTTGTGGAGTGTGCCAGATAGCCAGACAGGAAAGTTGATGGTTGCTTTTTTCAAATATCTAAAGGAAGGAAAGTCAAAGGATGTAGCCCTACAACAAGCAAAATTAGACTACCTCAAAAATACCCCAGAAAGAACTGCACACCCATTATATTGGGCTGGTTTTGTAGCTTCTGGAAAAATGAGTGCAATTGATTGGGATTAATAATACAATAGGGCAGTAGAGGAAAATGAATAATCGGAGAAGTGTGATTAAAGATGCGTCAATAGATGACTTGCCTGTTTATACTGCCAAGATTTTTGTGCCACAATTTCTTGTAAATACTTCTTTGCTTTCACCCAATCTGCCTGTTCAAGATAAGCAAGACTTATGTACCATTTTGCTTCTTCATAATAAATAGAGTCCCCATTTCCTAGTAGATTTTGAAACTGTTCAATAGTAGCTTCTACTTGGGGATTCTCTTGGTAAAATAAGCACAAACCTAAATAAAAAATCTGTTCATCTGTCAAGGCCTTTTCTAAGCTTAATTGCTGTAATTGTTGAACAGCCAGTTGATACTTTTTATTTTGATAAGCCACAATAGCAATTTGCCAATTTCTATTAACTAAAATACGATTATCCATCATAACCAGAGGTGCCTCATGCCTTTGAATCAAATAGGTATTTACTGCCTCCTTAATGGCTTTAAGTTGGGCATCTGTATAAGCCAAGGCATTTTCAAGCAAAGAAGGCTTTTTTTGTTCTAGTAAAGCCTCCAACTCACTTTTCAAATGACGAGAACGATCTGCATAAAAGATAGATCGAATGGTCAATTCTTCTGCCAATGCTGCATCGGTAGCGACCAATTGTTCAAACTCAATCAACTCTTGATCTGTCAATTCCGAATGCAAGTATTTTTGTATCCATTCTTCTTGATTCATAGTGTGCTACTTTTTAATCCTGAACCTTTACTAACAGTTCTTGGATGAATACCTTTAACTTTTTAATACAACGAGACTTCGTACTTTTTAAAACCGTAATATCCTTATAATTTAATTCAACGGTCAACTCCTTGAGTGGAACACCATCATATAAATTACGTCGAATAATTTGCTTACATTTTCCGCCCAACTTTTCAAGCCCTAACAGTACGGCATCTACCTTTTTTTGCTGACTTTCACTAAGCTTAGAACCACTATCTTCTTTTTGTCGTAAATAATTTTCCACTTTCACAGGATCAAAAGGCAGACTTTTACGGTCTCGTTTGTGTTTATTTCGAAGTTTATTTCTAGCTATAGTTAATATATAGGATTGTAGATTAGTATTGTGAAATTTTCCCTGCACAATTTTATCATTAAGTACTTGTATGGCATCCATCACCACATCTTTCGCATCTGCTAAAGAACAATGATCATGTTTGACCAATGCAGTAGTACAATAATCATAATGTGCTAAAAATACTTTTCCTAAAGGCTTTTGATCACCTTTTTTGATATTTTCAATATCCTCTAAAGAAAGTTTTTGCATCTATTAACAATTGAAAAGACGAAAAAGTAAACAAAT
>JAHDFT010000007.1:15797-24240 GCA_020628015.1 Bacteroidota bacterium | reverse complement strand
TTTATTTAAGCATATCTAGCACTCTCATCCACAACTCTTGCAGTATCATCAGCTACCTTGCGATTGTAATTGAAGGTGAGTTTTTTGAATTTAATGAGGTCGAGAATGGTACCTATTCCACAGAATCCACCAGTAAGGAAGTATAAAATAGCCCAGAGAATTTGACCAAGCATCAAGCGTTGGACACCAGCGATAAGGAAAAAGCCGAGTAAGGTGCCTGCTAAAATGGTTTTGGGATCATGTCGTTTTGTTCGATAAATATCAGCAAATAGTTCCAGTTCATTTTGATCCATTCCCTCGGTAATGTGTTGGATATAAGATAATTCTTCTGTTTCTACTTCAGGCAATAGCCTCATTAAATTTCTCATTATTGTTTTTTTGGTTAGAGTTGCCTTTGCAACTTTATTTATTGTGTTGTTTGTTTGATATGGCAACTGACGGTAATGTACCGTTCATCAAATACAATATAGAGAAAAACGAAAAAAGTTCCATGTCTTCTACTTTTTCGTCAAGACTAATTTCTCCTCTGCATACACTTCCACCTGTTTCCTTGTCCATAACATCGGTCGGAATTGAGCATTGATCCAAAGGTCGATTTGATCTTTGTAATGCTCGCTGGCAATATGTCCAGAATTACCTGGCGGCAAGACAGCTTGTGACTGACCAAACTGATCAAGATCAACGACAAGACGATAAGAAGCAGAAACAATACTGGTATTTGGGAAAGTCAAGCTACCAATATCATTGGCTTGCCAAGGCGTATCACCATCTCCACCCATAGGCACTGGCCCCACATTGAAAATAGGAGCTAAAGAACTTTTGGCACTC
Source organism: Bacteroidota bacterium (assembly GCA_020628015.1). Taxonomy (GTDB): domain Bacteria; phylum Bacteroidota; class Bacteroidia; order Chitinophagales; family UBA2359; genus JAHDFT01. The sequence continues at coordinate 23,412 of JAHDFT010000007.1, read as the reverse complement.
ATGGCATGACTAAATATGGCTCTATGTAGTGTTCCCCATTTCCATTTTTTCATATCTGGGTCTATATTTTCAGTTAAATAATTGACCGCTTTTTGAAAGGCTTTTTCCAATAATAGCGCCTTACCACCCACCTTATCCAACCACCAACTCTCTGGATTATTCAGCATTCTAATGATGGTATAAATATCATGTCCTTGAAACTCTGTAGTCCGATTGACTAAAGGCATCAATCCTTTACCCATGATTTCTAAGGTCAATTCCTCACCAAGTGATTTTTCCAATAATACTTTGACTAAATAAGTACAGGTGATTTTATAGATACAACCGCCAACAGTATCCTTAGTCAATTCACCATCCCATGCTAGAAAACGGTGTAAAGCAGCATGAAATCGCCAATCTTTAACCTTGAATTTGTTGTGTTCTGCTCGATAAATATCCACCAATTGTTGTCCTGGAATACTGAATAAATCCACCTGCATTTGCTTACAAGCCAACATATCTATTTGCTTTTTTTGCTGAAATAGATCATCCAATCGTTTGGCTCGGTAGCCGTTCATCCAAGCATAACCCAAATTGTAGGGATAATCATCGGCAACTCCTTTGTGATTGGCGGTAATGATATAGCCTTTTTCAGGATTGAAAATATGGGGCATATGCGTAAATGGAACTTCACCGACCCATTCAAATTCTCCTGACCAACCAGGTACGGGTAAACGCCCATCCCCTTTAGCTCTAATTGGCACCTTACCCGTCATCCAAAAGCCAATATTGCCTTTGACATCCGCATAAACAATGCTCATTTGTGGAGCAGCCATAAAACTCATGGCATGTACAAATTCTTTCCAACATTTAGCATTATTAAGCATCCACCAAGCTCGAAGTAAAGGGGCTGGACTTAAAGCTTTAGAAGCTAGAGCAATTTTTTTATTGGGTTCTTTTAACATGTCAGAGATAATCGGCCCATGATGCGTCAAGGTGATTGCTCGCTTTTCTACTTCTTCCAAGCCTTTTACCGTAAATTCTTCTTCAATAATCGTTGCCTTTTTCCATTCTTCTCTAAATAGATATTGGCTATTGTCTTCAGGGTGAAATTCCTCTAAAAAGACATCTTCACAATCGGAAAATGCAAGAGTTACACCCCAACTGATTTGGTCATTATGACCGATAGCTACCAATGGTAAGCCAGGGATGGTTACGCCTGTTACATGTAATTCTGGACAATGCAGGTGATTTTCGTACCAGATTGCAGGAGCATTAAGGAAGAGGTGGGGATCATTAGCTAATAAGGGTTTGCCTGTATCAGTAAATCTTCCATCAATCACCCATGAATTACTTCCATTTCCTTGTTGCAATAAACTACTTTCTAAGCCCTTTAATACTTCATTTTTGGCTACATTGACTTCGATGCCGTTTTCTAGTATTGCAGGATTATCAGGATCATAATGCATTTCTAGTTCATTGGCAGCCAATGCCCCCACTTTGTCGATTAATTTGGCTCTGATGAGGGAGCCTTGCCAACCATGAGATAATTGCCAAGCCATTAGGCGAGAAAATGTCATTAAGTCACTAATGGTCCATTTCTGGGGACTGAATCCTGCTAATACGAATTCTACAGGAAGGTTATTGAGTTGTTGTTTTCGAGAGGCATTGATCCCTTTTAAAAAAGACTTCATGATTTTAATGAGGGATTTAGGCATCAATGCTTGATCTTGTTTGCCAATGCGAGGAAAGCCTAAAGTACGAGAAGCAATGTCGATTTCTAAGGCTGCTACACCAAAAATTTCTGCAAGGGTTCCTGTAGCCACTCTTTTATTGAGTTCCATTTGCCATAAACGATCTTGTGCCTGCACATAGCCTTGTGCAAAAGCAAGGTCGTGAATGTTTTGGGCATATATATGAGGGATGCCCCACTCATCTCTAATGATTTCAATATCTTTTTTGATGCCTTTTATTTTGCTTTTTCCCTTTGTTTTAGGTAAACTGCGCCTGCTAAGTTGTTGTAAACCTAATTTTCCAACAGCTCCAAAGAAATCGTATATTTTTGACATGATTTTAGTGTTTATTCACAGCAAGATGTAGGAGTTAGCATACAGCTTTGATTTGCAAATTATCATTTTTTTACGATTCTCAAAATCAAAACTAATGAAAAAACCTTATCAGGTAAAGGTGCAATGGACAAGAGACATAGAGGTAGCTGATTTACCACAATATGAATGCCGAAAACGGGATCATTTGTATGTGATTATCCGAAAACGAAGCATTTTGGGTATTCCTGCTAGGAAGGTGTTTTATATTGGCATGGCTTATAAACAGTCGGTGGTTAGTCGATTAAGTGATCATCATAAATTGCCCAAAATTGTCAGTCAGCGATTGAAGAGAGGAAAGGTGGTGATTCGAGTGGGTGAGATTCGTTTACCAATAGGCAAACGGATGAGTTTACAGGTGGTCAGAGATGTAGAGTCCGCCTTGATTTACGATCACCAGCCAGAGTTTAACCAGATGAGTATTGCTTCTTATCGAGGGAGAACGATTTTAGTTCGCAATAAAGGTAAACGTAAACCTCTGCCAAGAATTGTGGATTCTCGTTTATTTTAATGATGAATATAGCATGGATCAGTAAACAGATGGTTAGTTTGTCAGTTGAGTGCCTTTTTGTTAGATTAATGTGCCTGAATGTCGTACTTTAATCCATAATGCTGTCAAAATGGCTGTTATTGGCGTATGGCAACATTTTTGGGTATACGAGTGAGATAAATTAACCCTGTATGGAACTTATATAATAATTTTTTTTAATTACATAGGTCAAGGGTTTATATTTTTCTATTAATGACATCAAATCATAACTGGAAAGATGAGTAAAAAAGAGATAGAAATAGATACCAATTTAGAAGATAATGCGGTAAAAGTAGAAATAAAAACGGAAGAGGGAAAAGAGGAGCAGGTTGCTGTAGAAGACACTCCTGAAGTGGAAGCAACTGAAGTGGATCAAGTGAAGGAGCAATTGCAACAAAGCCAAGATCAGTTGCGTCAAATGCAGGATAAATACATCCGTTTACTAGCAGAGTTTGATAATTTCAAAAAGCGAAATGCTCGTTTTAGAGAAGATTTTATCAAAACAGCAAGTAAGGATCTAATGCTAGAGCTATTACCTGTATTAGATGACTTTGAGCGTGCTTTTAAGGCTGCTCCCGATACTGCTGAAGATAGTGGCTTTCAATTGATTTACAATAAATTGAAGAGCAACTTGTCTGCTAAAGGTTTAGAACCTATGGAGACGATTGGACAGCCATTCGATCCTGAGTTTCATGAAGCATTGACCAAAATTCCTGCACCTTCAGATGATATGAAAGGCAAGGTGATTGATGAGATTGAGAAGGGCTATTATTTGAAGGGGGTTATTTTGAGATATGCTAGAGTGGTTATCGGGGAATAGTATTTTTTTATAAGGGTCAATTTTGGGCGTACATAATTTTTTTATTTATTATTAGTCATGGCAAAGAGAGATTATTATGAAATTTTGGGGGTAAGTAAGGAGGCAAGTGAAGGAGAAATCAAAAAGGCTTATCGAAAGGTAGCAATGAAATATCATCCTGATCGAAATCCTGATAATGCAGAAGCAGAGGAGAAGTTTAAGGAGGCAGCAGAGGCTTATGAGGTATTGAGCAATCCAGAAAAGAAGCAACAGTATGACCGTTTTGGACATGCTGGTATGCGTGGTGGTGGCTTTGGTGGTGGTAGTCATGTGAATATGGAAGATATTTTCCGAAATTTCGGAGATATTTTTGAAGGTTTTGGCGGATTCGGTGGTGGTTTTGGCGGAGGTAGTACTCGTCGGGCTAGTGGAGGTAAACGTGGAGCCAATTTGCGGGTGAAGGTAAAGCTGACTATGGAGGAGATTGCCAAAGGGGTACAGAAGAAAATCAAGGTGAAAAAATACTTGACCTGTGATACTTGTAGCGGCTCAGGGGCTAAAGATGGTTCTTCCTATTCTTCTTGTTCGACTTGTGGAGGTCAGGGTTATGTGCGTAAGGTGAGTAATACTTTCTTGGGGCAGATGCAAACGACCGTTACTTGTCCCTCTTGTCATGGTGCTGGTCGAGTAGTGGCGAATAAGTGTGGTTCTTGTAAAGGAGATGGGCGTAGTTTTGGAGAAGAAACGATTACCATCGACATTCCTGCTGGTGTAACTGATGGCATTCAGTTGTCAATGAGTGGAAAAGGGAATGCAGGAGAAAGAGGTGGTTCACCAGGTGATTTGATTATCGGTATAGAGGAGGTGCCTCACGAATATTTGAAGCGAGAGGGGAATGATGTAATCTATACCTTATACATCAATTTTGCGGATGCTGCTCTAGGAACAAGTGTAGAGATTCCGACGATTTCTGGCAAGGTGAAGATTAAGATTCCTGCTGGTACACAGTCAGGTAAGATTTTCCGTTTGCGAGGAAAAGGTCTACCAGCCATCAATTCTTATGGCGTTGGTGATCAACTGGTAGAGGTGAATGTCTGGACTCCTAAAGACTTGAGTTCTGAGGAACGTAAAATGATGGAGAAACTGAGAGAGTCTAATAATTTCCAGCCCAATCCAGGAAAGAGTGATAAAGGCTTCTTTTCTAGGGTGAAGGATTATTTTAATAGCTAAAATTAGGATATATAACCTAGATATAAATGCAAAAAGCCTGATGATTAATAATCATCAGGCTTTTTAGCTGTTACTTAGTGGACGGTTGTTTCTAATTTCTTTTATTTGGCAGTCCAGCTTTACTTTTTCAAACCAATTTCTCTCAATCGCTCATCTAAGTATTCACCAGCAGTCATATCTGTATAATGCTTTTCACCATTTTCTATACAAGACTCCAAGCAGGTCAAATCCATTTTAGAGCGAGGATGCAAGAAGAAAGGGATAGAGTAGCGAGAATTACCCCACTTTTCTCTTGGTGGATTAACCACTCTATGTGTAGTAGAACGCAGGCGATTATTAGTCAATCTTTGTAGCATATCCCCAACATTTACTACGATTTCACCTGGACCAGCATTAATTGGAATCCACTCATTTTCTTTATTGAGCAACTGAAGACCATCAGCAGAAGCACCAACTAATAAAGTGATCAAATCAATGTCTTCATGTTGTTCTGCACGAATGGCATTTTTAGGCTCTTTAGTAATTGGTGGATAGTGGATGGCTCTTAAGATGCTATTTCCATTGCGGATTTTGTCATCGAAATAATTTTCAGATAAATTGAGGTAAATAGCAATAGCTCTTAACAAGTTACGACCAGCTTCTTCAAATTTCTCATAAGCACCTTGAATGGCTTGATTGAAGTCTGGTAGTTCTTCGACTAGAATATTATCAGGGTATTCTTCTTTAATTGAATCTGTTCCTTTAACAGTTTGTCCCCATTGATAAAATTCTTTTAAGTCAGGCGCATCACTTCCTTTTGCATGTTCTCTACCAAAAGAAGTATAGCCTCTTTGACCTGCCAGTGCTTTATTTTCGTATTTGATTTTTGTAGCCACATCTTGTTGAAAAAAATGCTTAACTTCACGATATAAGGAATCAATCATTTCATCGCTTAATCCATGATTGATGACAGAAACAAAGCCTACATCTTCGTAAGCTTTACCCAATTTATCAACAAATGCTTGCTTTTTACTAGCATCACCAGATAAAAAGTCTGCTAAGTCTACCTGTGGTATGTTTGCCATGATTGTAAAATTTTGATTGAAGGAGAATTTGATAAAACACAATACTTTGTGTATGATATTGATATAATGTATAAGTGTTTTTGTGTGAATTGCTTAGTTCTATTTTTATAACAATTAATTATTAATCATTTATAAAAATAAGTTGCAAAATTACAAAAACCTTAGATGGGTTTCAAACGTTTTCTTACTACTTTTGTACGATGAAATTTGAAAAATAGATAATGTTATCTCTAGTTTTTGCATAGGAATAATTAAGTAATATTTGTTGCTATGTTTGTAGTTGGTTATCAATTTTTTGTGTATTTTCTAGGTGTTTTATGTGTTTTGAAGGTTAAATGACCTTTATATGATGCACATTATGTTAACATTTTCTTAACTTAAAATTAAGATTTTTGACCTATACAGTTAAGTTACCTCAATTTGAAGGACCATTTGATTTATTGCTTTTCTTCATTGAAAGGGATGAATTGGATATATATGATATTCCCATTTTCAAGTTGACTAACGATTTTTTGGCTTTTATCAATGATTCTGAGTTGTTGAATATTGAATTGGCTAGTGATTTTATGTTAGTTGCTGCTACATTGATGCGAATTAAAGCTAAAATGTTGTTGCCTCGAAAAGAAGTAGATGAAGCAGGGGAACTGATTGACCCTAGAGAAGAATTGGTTCGAAAATTACTAGAATATAAGCAATACAAAGCCGTTGTTGCCCAATTGGTTGCTTTATCAGATGAAAGAGCTTTGCGGCATGAAAGGGGTAATGTTGAGGAAGAAGGAAAAGAAATTGCAGCAGCTTTTCGGATTGAGGCAGAACTAGAGCAATTGAGCTTATATAAACTTTTACGAGTTTTTGAAAAGGTGGTAGAACGACAAGCCAATCGAAAACAAAAGATGCAGTTTTCGGTTATTAAATATCCATATACGATTAAAGAAGAGCGTTCTACACTAAAAAAGTTATTTAAAAAAAATGACCAAAATCGTTTAGCTTTTCAACATATCTTTGAAGGTTGCCACAATAGAATCCAAGCGATTTATCGGTTTTTAGCACTATTAGAAATGGTGCAAGGGAATTTACTTCAGTTAAGAGTAGGACTTGGAGTGAATAATTTTTGGATTGAAGAATTAAACTAAGTAACAGCTAAAAAATTATAAAAAAATAAATGTACTATTGAATAAACTAATACTGGATTATTGGGGTATCTATATAGTATCAAAAAAATAAATCAAATTATGTCTTCACCAACTGCAACAGATGATGTTCTAAAGACCTTTAATCCCAATAAAATCATTCTACCAGTTATGATTACTTTGGGGGTATTGATCTTTTTTATGGTTCGAGATTTTAAGGTGGAAACACTCTACACTATTGATTGGCAATGGACAACAGGCTTGTTTATTTTTATTGCTTTTTTGCTGGTAGGTGTTAGGCATTTTGCTTTAATGTTTCGGATAAAAGTATTGACCAATCACAAACTAGATTGGTGGCAGAGTTTTCAGGTAATTAGTTTATGGGAGTTTGGATCGTCAGTAACCCCTTCTACAGTAGGAGGAACCGCCATTGCTTTGTTTTTGCTGACTAAGGAGAAAATTAGTGCAGGAGAAACCATTGCAGTCGTGTTGTTTACCATCTTTCTCGATGGCTTATTTTTTATGTTTGGTATTCCGATATTATACTTACTACTAGGCCAAGAATTTCTCATTCCTGCTTATGAAACAGCTACAGGACAAACAGGAATCCCTAATTTTCTAGTATTTGCCTTTATTGGAGCCTATATTTTTATGTTTTTCTATACCCTAGGCATTGCTTATGGGCTTTTTGTGAATCCTCGTAGCTTTAAATGGTTCATTATTCGGATGACAGGATATAAATGGACCCGTCGCTGGCGAGCGCAAGCCATCCAAACAGG
>JAHDFT010000007.1:0-15697 GCA_020628015.1 Bacteroidota bacterium | reverse complement strand
TCTAATAACCTGCTCAATGATTTCTTTTTTGTAGAAGCAACTAGAGAAATTGACCAATCTTTAAAGACAATGGTGATTACCCTTTGGCGTACTGTTTCTTACATTATTTACTTGGTGATTGGTATGATTGTCATGCCACCTTGGTTGAGAAGGGTCATGAATAAGGGAGATAAACCCAAGATGGCGAAGGAGAAAAAAATTGAATTGGCTTAATAGCATAAAAAATAACGAAAATGTGATGTGATGTAGGGACAAGGCACGCCTTGTCCCACAAACATTACATGCCTTGTCCCTACTTGTATAATTCGATAAATTTGATCAATAACTCCATAAATGGATCTGGTTGATTGAGCATAGGCGAATGACCAGAACTACCAAAAATAGCCAAGGATTTTTGATGACCAGGTGTGCCAATTTTTTCTAAAGCATCCTGTCCTACTGCTGGTGGAACGACGAAATCATATTGTCCCCATAAAAATAGGCTAGGAATGGTGATTTTACCCATTTCTTCTCCTAATGGACGGTTAATAATTTGATTCATTAAATTCCCCGTTCCTTGAATCATAACACTATTGGTTGCTTCTGTAATTGGGTTATGACTACCAAAAGCAGAATGCCACAAGAGCTGAAATAACTCACTTGCCTCGAAATTAGCGATTTCTATCAAACCATCAGTAGTAGCCAGCCCTTCAGCAACATAAGCATATCTATTAATTTCTGAAAATTGTTGTAAGGAAATACCGTTAACCTCTGTTTCATCTGTAAAATCCTTGATTTCTTGCCATAAAACTCTTTGATTACTGCCCTCATTAATTTGCTGCGTGGCAATCTCATTCATCAAAGCATCCCCTGCTCGCATCATTAATTCGAAATCATGCACTCCGTCCACATCAATCCAACCAGCTATTTTTTCCTGATTATTGCCTGTGGCAAGGTAGGCATTACCCAAATAACCACCCCAACTATGTCCCAATAAAAATAAGGAGATGTCATCACCATATTGATCTTTCAATAATTCTACAACCATATCCGTATCCTCAATCATTTGTTCGAGGTTTAATTTATTAGGGCTAAATCGACCTTTAGAATTACCTGAAGACCTTTGATCCCAATAAGCCACCGCATAATCAGCCTCTAATGGTTCGGACATTCGCAAAACGACATCATTATAAATTTTGGCATTACCACCAGGACCACCATGCAAAATCAATATAAATACCTTAGAAGCGGTATTTCCTTCTACTACAATGGGCATATCTGCACCTTCATGTTCAAGATGATAGAGATCACTAACAGCCTCTCCTATAGTTCCCTCTTTATTGCAAGCTGTAAAAAGTAGGGAAAGACCTGCTATCATTAGACATAGTATAGCTAACTGTATTTTATTGATATTGATATTCATTTGATTGATTGGATTTAGATGATTGATTAGATAGTGATAGAGGTGTATTGTATTATAATGGGAAGCTCCAGCCCATTTCAATGGCATAATGTAATAAGCCAAGTGTGCCATAAGGAATTTCTAAAAAAATAACTGGACGAACATGCCAAGAGTGGGTTTGCTTACCTTTTAAGGAGAAATCTCTACCCCAGCCAAAACCAAAGTAAGGCATAAAAGCTCCTTGAGTACCTAGTGTACGTACAAAATCATCTCCATTCCATTTCAATGTGGTGCCATGTAGGAAGTAGCGATAATAACCATAACCTACAGCAATTTCCTTAAACTTGATTCGATGCGCCCTAGATGATTTCTTGTTTTTATTTTTGTATTTGCGATAGCCTACTTCAAAATTGAGAAAAGTACCTGTATGATTATTCGGATGGTAATAGGCGGCTGTATTACCTGCCATAAAAATGGTTCTTGTTCGAGACTTCGCATATTCTTTATCCTTTCTTTTCCAGTACCTTATCTTTTGTTTATCCTTTCTCCATAAAGTATACTCCAAACCGACTTTGACACCAGGATGCACTAAGAATTCACCAAAATATCCTGCTTTTAAACGTAATTTACCATGATTAGGAATATTATTTCTACTAATCTCTTCTTCTAGCACTTCATTATTTGATGACTTTGCTTTTTTTTGGGCAAAGCTTTTTGTGTGGCAACAGGTCAAGATCAAACAGCCAATCAGAAGCAATAGTAACTGATGATGTGTATATGAATGCATGAGTAAGTGGTTTTTTAGGTGTAGAAATAGAAGTTATATAGGAACAGTCAAAAAATAATTGTACCATTTTGATTGATAAATTTAACCCTATACTTCGTTAAAAAGCCTCGCTGCGGCACTGCATCGCCTACGTTTTTTGCCTCGTCTAGTGATAAATTTCCCTAACCAAAATTTGTACACTTATTTTTCACTCGTTCCATAGAGTAGGAAGGCATCATTTCCTTTCTCTAGCTTTGGTCAACATGGTTTCTCGCCAGTCATGTCGCCAAGTAATTTCTCTAGCAAAAAGACGAGTATCTTTATATTTTTTAACTGCAAAAGCGTTTTGGGCAAGATGGTAGTAGGCTTGATCATAACAAGTATTAATAGCGATAGCTTTCAAATAAAATACCTTCGCCTGTTTATAACGTTTTCTTACAGTATATATTTCTCCAATCAAATCATATGCCTGATAGTAATTTGGATTGGCTTTTAGAGCAGCTTTGGCATTAAGCAAGGCATTAGTATAATCCTTTTTTTTAAAATCAGCATAAGCTTCGTAATATTTGATGGGGTGAGCATTGAACCATAAAGCGTTAAAAGTGGTGTTTGGATTGGTACTGACTTGTTTGACTTTTGTCCATTCTCCTTGTCGCATCCACTTTCTAACCTTTTTTGCTTTCATTTCACTCCCATATTTTAAGCTTGTCGTGCTTACACTTGCAAGTAAAAAGAGGGTAAATACACCTAGTATTACTTTGAAAGAGATATTGGAGAAGGAATAACGAGGTAGCCCTAGCTCAATTTCATTTTCCTCAAAAAGATAAAATAAGGTAATGAGTTGAAAAAAATGTAATAGTTGAATGTCTAAGCGTAGGCGAAGGCTGGTAAAGCATAAAACCACTAACCAAGCCGTTAAACTAGCCAATAAACAACTGATTTGGAAACGTTTTTCTTGGTCTTTGACTTTTTGAATCGCTTTGAAGCCATACAAAATAGGTAATAAGTGGAATGCAAGTAGAAAAAGGATACCGAATATTCCTGTTTCAGACCATGTGCGAATGTATTCATTATGTGGATGAGGGAAAATTTTATGTCCTGCTTCTGCTCTGACCAATCCATTGATACCATTTTTAGGATACAATAACTTCCAATTATCTCCCCCTACACCAACCAATGGTCTATCCTTGATCATTTCCCAGCTTTTTTCCCACATAATGATCCGTTCACCAGCCGAATTAGACTGTATATATTGAAAAACGTTCATTCTACTGAGTAAGGCATTGAGATTTCCAATGGTAAGGAAATAAATAACGAGTAATCCTAATCCACCTAAACCTAGTAGGGCAATATTCCTTTTGCCAAACAGATTCGTCCAGATTGTTTTGCCATTGATATAGGTGATCAATATTAGGAATAATAGGGTAGCGATATACACACTACGAGTCATTAGCAAGAGCATAATAGGTAAGGACAATAGGATCGTTGCCAATGCCAACCATTTCCACCAACCATTTAAGCTGCGCCAACTAATTATATTGAAAGGAAGGAGTAGAAATAGGGCATAGCTCATGGTATTTTTATGCCCAGTAAGCGTAGAAAGGATATTAAAATAGGTTTGAGTCAAGCCTTGTGCAGCATCAAAGGCTAGAATACTATTATAACGCAATAGGAAAATGCTAATAGCAGTATGCATGACAAAGAAAAAGCTTAATGCCAATATACCCTTTAGTAGAAAATATAGGCTGTCTTTTTTTCCATCAAAAATGAATTGCTTTAGTAGGATATAAGTGATGATCAGTAGTAAACCAGTATTGGCAGCAAAAAGGGCCTCAACTTTATTTGTTGCCCAGATGACCGAAAAATAATAGGTTAATGTGAGTCCTCCCCAAGCTATTTCCCAACTATTGAGTTGTGCAGAAAAGGCTTTTTGAAGTTGTTTTCTGGATAAGAGCAAGCCTACTAAAGTAATTATACTCAAGCCAATAAACCAATTGTACTTAGTCAATAGCCAAACCGTATCTGGTAGATAACCATTAATGACTTTGAGTAGCGGAAAGCTAAAAAATAAGAAAAAGAATAGTATGGTAGCTAAAATTGGTTTCATGGTACTTGTGTAGAGCTATACAATAGGACAATAGAGGAAAAATTGGTGATTTATAGTAGTAGGAAATAGAACAAAGAATAAAATTAATACCCAGAAAGCCTTAAATAAGATTTCAACCAACGATCTGGCAATTCATCTTTAAGAGCCATTTCGTAATCATTATAAGAGCAAGGAATGAGGTGATACCTGCTTTCTTCCCCTTTTTGCGTAACTGGAACTCTCATCCACCAACGATCACTTTTTTTACTTTTGATAAAATGGATGACATAATCATTATCTGATAAATGCACCATGTATTTCATAAAATCACTTTCATTTTCATGCTCTGGATGGTCAAATTTGCGACTATAAAAACCATCTACAAAATACCAGAGTACTTGAGCAAGGAGTTTGGCTGTTTGCTGTTTGATGTCATTTTGAGGATTGTACTGGTAAATACCAAAAGAACTTACATGATCACTCATACCTGCATAACGAGCAATACGACACGCCTCTTCTCCATGAAAGCCATGTGGACTAGGGTGATCTGTCCCTGGTGCTTCTGAAAATCGGATAGCAGAAACATCAAAAGAAACCATATGAGCATTTCGGATCACAGGCTCTACTTCTCGAATATTTTCCCGAATTTGTCCCAAACTATAGCATTCAAAATGTAATTTCTCTAGGGTATCTAACATTGCAGGATCAACCAGATAACGTTGATAACCAATATGAGAAAAGTTGAAAAGGAACGACTCTTTAGAAAGTAAACGATAGAGAAAGGAGGCTTCGTCAATAACTTCCAAATCCCTAGAAAAGAGGTCTATTTTTTCATCAAAAACAGCTACATTGACCATTTTTTCCTCATCCTCATGTCCTAAAAACTGTCCGTAACTTACATCATGTGTCCCACCAATAATTAATGGAACTATACCTGCTTGAAGTAAGGTTTTGACCACCATCTGAACAGCAAAATAAGTATCTTTCTGTGTTTGACCACTCTTAATATTGCCTAGATCTACTAATCCAAATTGTTTTTCCCAATTATAGAGTTGATACAATTCTCGGCGGACTATATCAGGAGCAGCTTTACAACCAGGATGTTCATCCATTCGGCTTCTATCTTCTTGAACACCAATGATAGCTATTTGTTTATCCTCTAGCTCTGGTAGTTCTCCTTCTTTTTGATAAATAGAGATCAAACTTCCCCACTGTGTATTTTTGTAGGATTCGTTATTGCTGATTTTATATAGGTCAATAGGGCTTAAAAAATCTTCAAGCATAAATAGAGATTAAATTATTTATTTAGGAGGCATGCAAAATGACACCCGAAAAGTACTTTTCCATCATTTAGTGAGAATAATTAAATGTTTAACACTCAGATAAAGCGTTTTTTGATGGGATATTAGCTTGGTAAATGGAGTAAAAATAAGGTCTATCAAACATAGACTACGATTATTTATGCTAAGGTAAGGCTTTAAAATAACATATACATGGAATGTATCTAATGTTTTTGAAAAGCAGTATCAGGCTAAATAATAAAGGAAATGGCTCAATTTATTTTTGTTCCATCACCTGTATTTGCTCACTAGAATAAGGAGTTAATACAGCGTATAAAGATAGTGAATTTTAGTATTATCATAGGTCAGAAATAAAAAACTCTTTCAAATACTAGCATAAAATCAACAAGAAATCTTATCTTTATATAAGGGATAAGCTCCGATTTCAGATAATTCTATCTAATTTTACTAGCACTAAGGAGATGAAAAGCAGTAAGCTGGCATCAATACTGGACAGTTTAAGTAAAAAGGAATGGAAGCAATTTAAAGATTATGTTGCTTCCCCATTCTTTAATAAGAATGAATTGCTTAGTCAATTGCTCCAAATCATTGCCCACGTTTATTTCAATCATAGCAAACAAGATTTTCCTACCAAACAGTATCTTTGGCGCAAGCTTTTTCCGAAGAATGAATATGATGAAGCCCGTTTATTAGTCCTAATGTCTAAACTCAATAAACTAGGAGAGGCATTCTTAACTTATCAGGCGGCAGAAGAACGTCCTATGGTGAAATTATTATATTGGTTGCAGCAGTGTAATAAACGACAATTGATGAAGCATCTACAATCTAGTAAAAAGGAAGCTTTAAAATTGGCTAGTTTGCAATATGATCATGATACTTTTTTTCATGAGCAGTTTATGCTTTTTGCAGAATTATCCTATTTAGAGGAAAAACAAGATTTACAGTTAGAAAAGTTAAGTCAAGCAGGCAAATTGATGGACTATCACTATATTGTCAATAAGTTAAAACATTATTGCCATCAAATCAATGCTAGTAATATTTATTATGTTAAGGATACAGAAGATTCAAGAGAAGAGTTTTTGAATTATATGGATAATATAGATACTTCTTCAGTCATTCCAATTAAGGTCTACAAACAATTACTAGATTTATTGACAAATCCTGAAATTGAATCACATTATTTTACATTCCGAAAATTACTGGATGAAAATAAAGACAGCTTTATTTTACATGAATGGAGAAGTTTATACATTTTTGCCCAAAATTATTGTATTCGTAAGATCAATCAAGGATCACAAGAGTTTTTAGAAGAATTATTTGAATTAAATAAGCATTTATTAGAAACAGAATTGCTTTATGAAGAGGGAGTATTAGGACCTCAAAATTATAAAAATCTGGCTACAGTTGCTTTAAGGCTTCAGAAATATGATTGGGCCGAAAGGTTTATTAAGGATTACAAAGATCGTGTAAATCCGAAGTATAGAGAGTATGGTTACTATTATAATATGGGGAGCTTGCATTTTTATAAGCAAAACTATGATGAGGCAAAAATTGCCCTGAGAGAGGTTGGAAAAGATGATTTTTATTATACTTTGGGAGCAAAGTCACTATTACTTAGAACCTATTATGAATCTGAAGATTGGGATGCATTTTATTCTCTAACACATAGTTTTACCAATTTAATTAGACGAAATAAATATTTATCAGATAATTATAAGGAGAGTTATCTAAATATGATTAAATTTTTTACAAAGATTGCTAATTTAAACTATGGAGAGCAAGAAAAAGCATTAAAGTTAAAAGAACAACTAGAAAATACGACAGGAGCCTTGATTTCAGATTGGCTCTTGGCTAAAATTGAAGAAAAATATATGGGGAGAAGATAGATATTGGATACTAGAACGTCAATAGTAAAAAGACCCCTAGTATCCGTAATCTTATTCAAATTCCTAAGGAAACAAGAGTAAAAGAAATATACTTAAGCTTCAATCATGCTATTTTATAAGTG
Source organism: Bacteroidota bacterium (assembly GCA_020628015.1). Taxonomy (GTDB): domain Bacteria; phylum Bacteroidota; class Bacteroidia; order Chitinophagales; family UBA2359; genus JAHDFT01. The sequence continues at coordinate 8,155 of JAHDFT010000007.1, read as the reverse complement.
TGTATGTGATTTTGTACTTAAAAAGTAGGTATCTACAATTTTCAAATGCTAATCTGGTCATTATTGGAAAGAAGCATAACCGCCACCAATATCTTCTTGTGCAGGAACTGGTGTTGTTGGGCCTTTATCTTTATCCTTCCCTTTTCCCTTTTTTCCTTTACCTTTATTATTTCCATTATCATTAACATAGACGGTCGCATCTGTTACAGATGCATTTGCTTCAATACTACCTAAGCAAAAGGTAAACAGTCCTAAAAACAAAATCATAAGAGCTGTGCGCTTAATGTATTCCATGTCAGAAAAAATTTAAATGGTTAATCGTGTATATAAAGTATATTAGAACAAGCAAAATACTGGGTCTAGTAAGAATTGATTTGTGCTACGGTAAAATATTTTTTCAGTTTATAAGATCCTTTGAATTCAAGAAATCAATCTAATTAGGATATATTGTGATCTTGAATTATGTGTTGTCACTTATAAAACCTAGCTTGCTAATAACTATATATAAATGTTATTTTAAAATTAAATTAGTTGTATTTTTGATGCAGTACTTTAGGATTATTGGTGGTTATGTATTGACATAATAGGATTGCATTAGCTGCACAATAACATTTTTTGCAAATAGGTGGTTATCTGTGTTGTTTGACTTTAAAAGGTCTAAAATAACTATATACCAAAAACTCAAAGGCACATTAATAGGTGCTATGAAAATTAGTCTAAAATTTCTTAAATAACTCCTTCTAAGAGAACTAGAAATAGAATATTGGTTTAATCGGGAAATTACTACTATCTGGCAATAAATAGATAAGTATCTGTATATGATGCTCGAAGTTAAAAAATGACTTTTAAAATTACTTGAAAAAAATAAAAATGGATGGTTAAATGATCGTTTTTTGACAAAAAGTAGGTGTTTGTCAAAAAAGAATAAGATTTTTATTTAATTATTTGAATAAGATTATATTTGTTATATCTGTGTTGGGTTTGGGGATTTATCATTTAGAAATTAGCCAAAAGGCATATAAATCGTTAAAAAAAGACTTACTGATATCCTTCTACATCACATCATCTAGTTTTTTTACCTCGTCTACTATCAAATTGTCCTAAATAAAATTAATTACTTACTTTTTTACTTATTCCATAAAGTAAACATTTACCTTATCTCTACCACTAAAAAGGCAATAATTTATGAAAGTTTTGTCATAAAAATAACATTAGACACTTAAAAAAAAAGGAATTTGGGATATAATAGGACATAGTTGATAAATAAACTATTTTTTTCTTAAATAGTTGATAGTCAGTTGTTTGAGAATTATTTTTTTTTCAAAAAAAAATCTTTTAGGCTTAAAAAAATGGAATAAAAGCTTGTGCTTTGGAATATAATTAAAAAAAATTGTGCTTTTATTGAACTTACTTTTGTTGCATATTTGAAGTGTAAACAGCGATAAATGGCATAAAAGCTAGAAAATATTGCTTTTACCTAGTTAGTAATAATTGTTTGAAATAAGTTTGATATGAGTATAATTTAAACTTTAATACTCATTAAAACACAAATAACTAACCTTTACCAAGTTCAAACACTTAAACTAACTCAAATTTGGCTACGGTTTTTAGTGTTCTCATAATTTAAGCTGAATTAATCTTGTTCAATCCTAAGGACCTCTCTAAACAAATCAGCTTAAGCTTCAATCTACCTTCAAACCGATACCTAGAAAGGTATCGGTTTTTTTAGTGCAAGTTTCTAATAATAGGATTAATTTCTTGATGTCTTTTGTAATTGATTTTTCCTACCAATCAATTCCCATAGCAAATAAGTATACACAACGCTATATTCTACAAATACTAATAGCATAGACTCTTCATAAGCAGTGGTTCGATAAGTATAATAACTCACTATTGCCATTGCTGTCCAAATAATAGGAAAACGGAAGTGACCAAAGACAGCTAGAGCAACTAAAGTGCAGATATACCAAGGATGAACGATGGTAGCTAAAGCAAAATAAATCAAAAATGCCCATAACATCAATTGGGTCAACTGTGGCAAGGCTAAGTGCGTGCTAAATAATTGTTTGGTATTTTTATAGTGTAATAATATTTCCATTATCGCAAGTAGTATTATGCCTATAAAGGTAGCTTTAGCCAAATTTGCACCAATCACCGCAATCATATTCCAACCAATATACCAATAACCAATTTTTCGGAAGATATAATAGAAACTGGCATTGAATTCAAATTTTTGGAAATAAAGCTCTACACTAGATAATAGGTGCATTAGAATAGCTGTATCTAGTACTGGAAAATAGGCGATGAGTGTAAAAATGCCTACGAAACTGTAGTAAATAAAGCTTTTTTGCCAGCCCAAACGCCAGAAGAAAAAGGGGAGTAGCATAAGGGGGAGTAATTTGGCATTAATGGCCAAAGACATGGCTATTGCGGATAAATATAAAGGAAGATTATGCTTATGTTTAGGATTGAAATCTTTAAGGAACCAAATGGCTAAGAGTAGGAAAAATATCATGGCTGCTTCGAAATGTAGATTACCACTCAACTCCACAATGACAAGTGGATTCAAAGCATAAAGCAGCGTATTTTTTTTAGGGAGTTGGAAATGTTTTAATAAGTGGTGTATGAGGTAAATACTGCCACATTCAAAGCCAAATAAACCGCCTTTCATTACTACTGTTGCGCCATATAAACTGTTGGGAAATAACCAACTGCCTAAATAGAAGAAAAATTGACAAACGGGCGGATATATAGTGAAGTATTCGGGAGAGTTGAGTTGGGTGAATAAAGCTTCGTTAATGCCATTGATTGGAGAACCTGTATAGTTACCATTAAAAAAATCTATCGGTAAATAACTAAAAGGACTCAATCCATTGACCAACAAACGACCATCCCAAATAAATCTATAGACATCATCAGAAAGATTAGGGAAGCTAAAGACCAATACAAAACGAAATAAAATAGCTGCACCAATAGCAATTTGATAGGCTTTGAGGTCTTTTACATCAATTTCTCGCCAAATAAGTCCATAAGCTCCGAATAAGACCCCAAATAGGGTAATTAATTGTCCAAAATCACTTCTTATTGTTGCATAGCTGATTAAAATATAAGCTATCAAAGAAATGCCTAGTAGTAGGTGTAAACTTTTAAACTTCGTTGTTTGCATGTGTAATCTTTGTATTGGTCAATGTTGATGACTTACTCTAATACTACAATGGGTGTACTATAAGTTGTATCATCATTTTTCCAAAAAATCCAATAGATGCCTTGATTGGTCAATTGGATGGGTAATGCTTGATTGGTATTGTTGCCAATAAGGTTTTGTGATACAATCAATTGACCTTTACTATTATAAATGGATAAGTTGCCATTTTCAGGAGGTAAATTGATCCATATTTCCCCATCTATAGTAGGATTAGGATATACTTGAAGTGGATGGAGGATTTCATCTTCTATTCCACTAATCGCAATAATAGCTGTTTGCTCAATGCTACAAGCATTTTCATCTGTTATTGTAACTGTATAAGTACCATAGGTCAGATTATTAATCGTAGCTTCTGTTGAACCATTACTCCATTCATAAGTCAGCGTTCCTGTTCCACCAGTAGCAGTAATGCCAATACTTGCCCCATTTTCTGGAGCCAATTCTTCATCAACAATTTCTATTGTAGCGACTAAAGGCGCTACAGGATTAGGGAAACCGACTTTGAGTGCGGCTAGACAGCCATTGGCATCAGTAATAGATAGGGTATAATCTCCCATTTCTAAACCTGAGATTTCAAATTCTCGACTTTGTAATGGTGGGAAAGTACTATCATTCCAAGTGATGGTAAAAGGGGCTTGTCCATCAAGCATCCTAGCACCAACATGACCAAATCCTGTACACAATCGACCATCATAGTCAAATTCTGGCCGAAAATCTTCTGGACAATCATAAAGCTCATTATAGTATTTGCCATCATAATGCGTTCCCATATAAGCACCAAAAGCAATATTATCGGGTTTAGACGTTGTTAGCTCAATACGCTTGGTCGAAAAGCCGCTACTTGGCTTAGGACTGTTTCCTGCTGTATGATGCACATAAACCAATTCCAAATCCCCGTCATCATCCATATCACCCACCCAAGGCGTTGGACCTAATATAGCACCATCGGTTAGAGACACGATGTCGCTTTCCTGACCATCATTAAAATCTATCAAAGTTAATTTATGTTGAAATGGTGGGCCTTCTTTGAAAGGTTTGTGGGTAGGAATTAAAACTTCATCCATACCATCTTCATCATGATCGTAGGCGATAGGGGTGATAAGGGTAAAACCTTCCTTACTCTCCTCATATTCAATAGTGCCTGTAGCTCCATCAAACATAAAAAGCTTAAATTCTAGGAAGGTTGGCGCAATACCAATACCATAAGCACTAAAAACATCAGGAATAAGGTCATCATTAAAAAAACCAATGACAGGCGAGGCAATAGCTTCCCCCATTTCTACATTATGTTCCCACAAAATGCGATTATTGGCACCGTTGATTGCCACTATATGACCATTATACATATGAGCAATGATGTCTAACACCCCATCACTATTAAAATCAGCCAAACTTGGTGGAGCGACAATACCTTTTCGATCCCCATTCACCAATTCTATGGCTCCACTTATATCTTCTGCTAATACATCAGCCAATGTAGTTCGCCAAAGTGAACCCGTTGTTGTTTCACCACCCGTACCAAAAATAACCTCTAAGGTTCCATCTTTATCCAAATCAGCGACTAGAATAGACATATAAATTTCTTGTCCATCAGGCACAACAGCCTTAGCGATCTGCTTGCCATCTTTGGCACTAATGACCATCACATGTCCTGCAGGACGTTCAAAATCCAAAGGACCAGCGAATTTGTCTCCTCCATTACCGACCAAAATATCCTCCAGACCATCATTGTCTTGATCTGGTATAAATTGAGCATTATAAAAATTATACAAATCATCATCAGCAGGGTTTTGAGTAGCTCCTTGTGGATAAAACTCCCAGACAACCTGCCCACCACGTCCATCAATCGCCATAAAAATAGCATCCCGACCACCTAGAAAAGATTCTGGAATACCGTCTCCAGTAATATCCATAAAAATGGCACTTCCAAAAATCTGATCTCTAGCCGCAGTATGCCATAAAATATCTCCATTTGCCCCATTAAAAGCAGAAGCAGCATATAGACGAGCATTGTCTTCTAAACCACCACCTACAACAATATCTAGCACTCCATCTCCTGTTAAATCTACTAGATGTGGAGAGGAAAAATTATTGACAGAATCGACTTCTGTTTGCCAAGTGATTGTTTGTCCTAGTAGTATAGAACAATTCAATAATAAAATTGTATTTATGGCAATGAAAGCTCTAAGCATAATTATTGTATTTTTGCAAAATTGTCTGATAGATATTTTCAGAACAATAATTAGGAAATAAAGTATTAGATAAGGGATGTACTATCAGTAAACTAGTACTAAGGTAACAGTAAAAATAGCAATCTTAATTTAACTACTATGCCTAGTCAAGTTTTCCTAAAATGCTCATTTTATAAACATTATTAATTATAATGATTGCCCTAATAGTGACATTATTGCAAATAAGTAATCAAGCCGTCAAAAAAAATGGTGACTATACTTACTTAATTATCATTATTACCTTTATCTTCATCCTCATTTTCTTTCTCAAACATGCCAAAGCGGTCATTTTTCGAGAATCAAGAGAAGTAGTAGAAGATAAACAATGAACCAAATTAGCTATTCTTTTGTAAGAACATAACGATTTGGTATCATGACTTGGATGCCTGTTAGTCTGTTTTTAATTGATGAAATAGAGGACTAGTAGTGCCTGTTCTATGTTCAAACCTACGAAAAAATGAATACAACAACAGAAATAAAAGAAGAGATAACCATTAAATTTGCGGGTGATTCTGGTGATGGAATGCAGTTGACTGGTAATCAATTTACCAATAATACAGCTTTAATGGGTAATGATATTGCCACATTTCCAGATTTCCCAGCAGAGATTCGTGCGCCACAAGGTACATTGGCAGGAGTCTCTGGTTTTCAGCTTCACTTCGGTAGCCGTCCTATTTTTACACCAGGAGATCAATACGATGTATTGGTTGCTATGAATGCTGCTGCTTTAAAAGCGAATTTGAATACAGTAAAAAGGAGTGGGACGATTATCGTTAACCTAGCTGGTTTTGATAAAAAGAATTTGCGTTTATCCAAACAAGAAAGTAATCCATTAGAAGATGGGACATTGAATGGTTATCGGGTATTTGAAATAGATGTAACCCGATTGACCAAAGAATGTTTGAAAGAAACAAAATTAGGGACAAAAGATAAGGATCGTTCTAAGAATATGTTTGTACTAGGATTCCTTTATTGGATGTACAATAGAAAGATGGATAGTACCCTTAAATTCCTTAATCAAAAATTTGCTAAGAAGCCTGAAATTTTAGCGGCAAATATTAAGGTCTTGAAGGCGGGTTATCATTATGGAGAAACGACAGAAACTTTTACTACAAGATATGAGGTCAAACCAGCTAAAATTGAGCCTGGTACCTATCGAAGCATTATGGGCAACCAAGCCCTAGTGATTGGATTGATTACAGCAGCTAGAAAAGCGGGTTTACCTTTGTTCTACGGTACTTATCCGATTACCCCAGCTTCAGATATTTTGCACGGTTTATCAAAATATAAAAACTATGGGGTAAAAACCTTTCAAGCAGAGGATGAAATTGCGGCTATTTGTGCAGCGATTGGTGCTTCTTATGGTGGTAATCTAGCGATAACAGGTACTTCTGGCCCTGGTGTAGCACTCAAAGGCGAAGCAATGGGCTTGGCGATGATGTTGGAATTACCATTAGTCATCTGTGACATCCAAAGAGGCGGTCCTTCTACGGGTTTGCCTACTAAAACAGAGCAATCTGATTTACTACAAGCCTTTTACGGTCGTAATGGAGAATGTCCACTACCAATCATTTCTGCCAAATCTCCTTCCGATTGTTTTGAAGTAGGCTATGAAGCTTGTCGAATTAGTTTACAGCATATGGTGCCTGTAGTATTATTGAGTGATGGTTACATTGCCAATGGTGCCGAGCCTTGGAAATTTCCTAAAGCGGATGATATTCCAGCCATTGATGTCAAATTCAAAACGGCTTTGAATGAGGATGAAGAAGTCTTTTTACCTTATAAACGAAATGAAGATCTAGTGCGAGAATGGGTTTTACCTGGTACACCAGGTCTACAACATCGCTTAGGTGGATTGGAAAAGGAGGATCAGACGGGTAATGTCTCTTATGATCCTGCGAATCATGAGTATATGGTTAAAATCCGAGAAGCAAAGGTGGATAAAATTGCCGATCACATCCCATTACAAACCATTGATAATGGCCCAGAAGAGGGTGATTTATTATTACTAGGCTGGGGATCAACTTATGGTGCTTTAAAATCTGCTACTAGGGATTTACTAGCGCAGGGTTATAAAGTGGCTCATGCTCATATTCGCTATTTGCGTCCTTTCCCTAAGAATTTGGGTAAGATTTTATTCAATTATAATAAGGTCTTGATTCCAGAAATCAACAATGGTCAATTGTCGAAAATCATCCGAGATAAATACTTGTTGCACGTGGAACAATACAATAAGATTCAGGGTACGCCTATTACTAAGCAGGAGTTGGTGGCGGTGGTGAAGCAGTTGCTAGGTTGATAAAAGGTATTCCTTATTACCTAACTGATGTTACAAAAAACTTATTTTTTACTGTAAATCATTCATTTATTCCCTTGACCACTATTGGCTCTTCTTTTCCTTGATGAAAAGAAGCAAAAATCAAGACTTTATGGATTTCTTAACGGCAAAATATTCCAAAAATCCTACACAAAATAAACTCGCTGCGCTCAAACAGTATTTTGTGCTTAACGGATTTTTGAAACATTTTACCTAAAATCCATAAGGTCGGTTCAAGAGAAGAAAACTAAGAATTTTAAAATAGGAGCTACCTAATAAAATCAATGATAAAGAAATTAGTCATAAAAAACCTCAATAATCAGGGGGCAAAAGGAGATTTTGAATTTGATTTCCATCCTGATCTCAACATTTTTACTGGTAAAAATGGTTGTGGGAAGACTA
>JAHDFT010000441.1 GCA_020628015.1 Bacteroidota bacterium | reverse complement strand
TCAGATAAAAAATTTCCCAAAAATACGCTACTCATTCAAGGCTTTCTAAAACAGATGATTATGAAACATTTAGTTTTTTCTTTTTTTCTTTTGAATGTATTTTTTATAGGCAATGCTTTTGCACAAGACTATAATAAATACATCTCAAAAGCGGATTCTCTTTATGAGATTAAAGAGTATTTGCAGTCTGGGCAGTCTTTTGAATCTGCTTTTAAATTGAAGGAGGATAAAGAAATTTATAAAGGACATTATTACAATGCAGCTTGTTCTTTTTCTCTAGGAGGTGATAAAGACAAGGCATTTAGTTGTCTGAATAAGGCCATTGCAGCAGGTTGGATGGATTTGAATTGGATGAAGAAAGATCCAGATTTTGATAATATTAGAAAAGATGACCGTTGGGAGCGTATTTTGGAAAAAACACAGAAAAAGATTGATGAGTATGAAAAGGATTTTAATAAGCCATTGCGTTATGAATTGTTTATTATGCGAGATTTGGATCAGGAATTGAGGCGGAAATCTCAGACTTTGAGGAGGGAGAAAGGGCATGATGCGCCAGAATTATTGGCACTTTGGGATTCTATTAGAGCAGTAGATAACAGACATACTAGCCGCCTAAAAGAAATCATCGCAGAACATGGTTGGCCTGGAAATACTTTAGTAGGGGAAGATGGTTCTCATGCTGCTTGGTTATTGATTCAACATGCAGATTTGGAAGATCAAGCAAATGTATTACCAATTCTAGCACAAGCAGTAGCCAATGGAGAGGCTAGTAAAACAAATCATGCTTATTTAGTAGATCGAGTGAATATGCGTTTATATAAAAAGCAATTGTATGGAACGCAGTTTATGAGACGAAATGGAGAAGCGACAATTATTCCAATTGAACAAGAGCATTTGGTGGATGAACGTAGAGCAGAAATTGGCTTATCTCCCCTAGCAGAATATGCCAAACGATTCGAGGTAGACTATCAGCCGCCTTCGGAAGATACCTATAAGGAGCGGAAGGTAAAGGAGCAACAAAAGTATGAGGACTATATGAATCAGGCAAGAGCGGCTTATGATGCGGAAAAATATGAGGAGGCTGCGGATTTATATTATGATGCGATTACTTTGCGAGTGGGTAAAGGTTCTGATTTTTATGAAGCAGCAAGGGCCTTGGCTAGAAATGGAGAAACAGATGAGGCTTTCCGATTTTTGAACTTAGCTTTGCTAAATGGCTGGGCAAGTCCTTCTAAGCTGAAAAAAGAACCTGCTTTTAAATCGTTGCGTACAGATGAACGCTGGAAAGCAGTAGTGGATCGGGCAAATTTGGGAATTGAGAAAGGGAAATAACTCAAATAAGGAATGAAAAATAAGAATGGCGTTTGGTCTCTACAATAGATCAAACGCCATTTTTGTATCAAGCACAATCATCAATTTAGGATTTGTGAAAAAATAACCTGACATTTGCGGAAAAAAAAGATCATGCAGCATTTTCAAGGTACAAAGGATTACATTGCTACTAGAGAATTGATGATGGCGGTTAATGCGGCCATTACGCTTGAACGTCCGCTTTTGATTAAAGGAGAGCCAGGGACAGGTAAAACGATGTTGGCTTTTGAAGTGGCGAGGGCGATGGGTAAAAAACTACATACTTGGCATATTAAATCTACTACGAAAGCGCAACAGGGCTTGTATGAGTATGATGCCATTTCTCGTTTGAGAGATTCACAGTTGGGAGATGAGCGGGTAAAAGATGTTGCCAATTACATTAAGAAAGGGGCTTTGTGGCAGGCGTTTGAATCGGAGGAACAAGCGATTGTTTTGATTGATGAGATTGATAAGGCAGATATTGAGTTTCCGAATGATTTATTACAGGAATTGGATCGAATGGAGTTTTACTGTTATGAATTACAAAAAACGATTAAAGCCAAACAACGTCCTGTGATTTTCATTACTTCCAATAATGAAAAAGAATTACCAGATGCTTTCCTAAGACGTTGTTTTTTCCATTATATCCGCTTTCCAGAGATGGAGACCATGCAAGAAATTGTAGATGTGCATTTTCCGAATTTGGAACAAAAGCTGCTAGATGAGGCGATGCGTTTGTTTTATGGTTTGCGAGAGGTGAAAGGCTTGAAGAAGAAGCCGTCTACTAGTGAGTTGATTGACTGGGTGCGTTTGTTGATGGTGGGAAAAATTGGTTTAGAGGGCTTGAAAAAGGTGGATTTGAGGAAGGAATTACCACCATTTATAGGAGCTTTACTCAAAAGTGAACAGGATTTAGAACGATTAGAGCGTATACAGAGTCGGTATAATTAGTAGTTCATATTGTTAATGGTAAAGAATAAAAGGAAAAGCCTTCAATTGATGATTTAGTAGCAATTGAAGGCTTTTCTGTTTTTGTCCTTAAAATATTACAGATATTTCTCCAAAAACGTCTCCATTGCCTGATAAAAATCCATTCTATTTTCCTGATTATGGAAACCATGTCCTTCATTCTCCTTGACCATATACTGCACATCCACTCCTCTTGCCCTCAAAGCTTCTACAATTTGGTCAGATTCTGCCTTTTTCACCCTAGGATCTTGTGCGCCTTGTGCGACAAATAAAGGAGCTTTAATATTTTCTACATGAAAAACAGGAGAAGTCGCCCTCAATTGTTCTGCATCTTTTTCAGGATGCCCAACCATTTCATACATCATTTCTAAGAATGGTTTCCAGTAAGGTGGGATGCTTTGGAAGAAGGTAAAAATATTGGATACCCCTACGAAATCAATTCCACAAGCGTATAATTCTGGGGTAAAGGTCAGCCCTGCAAGTGTGGCATAACCCCCATAACTCCCTCCATAAATCGCCACTCGTTTAGGATCTGCAATCCCTTCTTCAATCAACCATTTCACCCCATCACTAATATCATCCTGCATCGCCAAGCCCCATTGTTTATAGCCTTTTTCCAAGAATTTTTTACCATAACCTGTTGAGCCTCTATAATTCATTTGTAAGACGGCATAACCTCTATTGGCAAGAAATTGTAAAACAGGATTAAAGCCCCAAATATCTCTTACCCAAGGTCCACCATGTGGATGAATGACCGCAGGTAAATTCTTTCCGTCTGAATTGACAGGTAAAGTCAAATAACCATGAATAGTCGTTTCTCCATCCCTTGATTGATAAACAATAGGTTGCACACTAGCCATTTCTTCTTCCTTGATATAAGGCTTTAGGTCAGCAAGCATGGTCGTTTTTTCTGTGTTGAGATCATATAGATAATAGCGACCAGGCAATTTATCAGTTAAAGTTCTCAATAGATAGAGGTCTTCATCTTGGTTCCAATCAGACAAATAAAATTCGACATGTTCACCAATCGCTGCCTGCATATTTTCATAATGTCGGCGATCTGATTCCTTAAAGAAATGATTTTGGACTTTCCAAGTGACATAGTACAACCAAAATAATTCTCCCCGTTTTCTAGAATAAGTAGCACCATAAATATCCACCTCATCATGAGCATACAATATTTCTACCTCTTCTCCTTTGCTAATATCAATTTTCACCAAAACCTTTTTATCTCTTCCTTGATTAGAAATGGCATAGACATGTTGGTTATCTGCACTAAAGATGGTTGGAATAATTTCTTCTTTAAAATTAGTGCTAATGACCGTTCTAAAAGGTTCTGATTCATCGTCTCGATATAAAATACTTGTACTAACCCCATCAGTTACTTGTGCCACTCTAATTTTTCCCTGATGATCAGCCAACCAACTGCTAATATTACCTGGATTTTCGGCTGCTAATTCTAGCGTTCCATCAACAATATTCAGTCGATAAACATCAAAGATTTGTGGGTCTCTTTGATTCATGCTAATCAAGATGTCTGTATCGGAATGTTGAAGCCGATCAATAATATTGACTTTGGCTTCAGGAAACGGAGTAAGGGCTTTACAACTACTAGGATCGTTAATATTAACGGAAAAGACATGAAAGTTTTCATTGCCTTTATCATCTTTCAAATAAACCAATGTATCCGCATTACCCCAAATATACGTATGAATACCTCGATCTATTTCGGAGGTTAATCGAGTGACTGTTTGCAGGTCATTAACAGGAGCTACATGTAAGTTTTGGCGATTTTCGTAGGGAGCTAACCAAGAAATATAATCTCCATTTGGTGCAATACGAAAAGCTGTTTTTTCAGGAAGTTTGAAAAAGTCTTGTAATGGGATTTTGCGAATTGTGGACATTTTTTTCTATTGTGTCGTTATGGAACGGTAAAAAAATAAATTTGGATTTTGATTGATAAGTTTGTAACTGTACTTCGTTAAAAAGCCTCGCCGATGCTCGTATTACCTACGTTTTTTGCCTCGTCTAGCTTCAAATTTCTCTAATCAAAACTGTAAACTTATTTTTTACTTGTTCTTATTAGTGATGGAACAGAAATAACTTAGGCCATATCCTTTATTATTTAGTCTAATACTGCGTTACAAAAATATTACGTACATTCCATGTATGCGCTATTTTTGCGCCTTGTCTTAGACTAAATAAT
>JAHDFT010000440.1 GCA_020628015.1 Bacteroidota bacterium | reverse complement strand
TTATACAAAACAATAAACCTCTCAAACCAAAACTATGAAACCTGCATTACCAAAAGGAATGCGTGATTTTGGACCCGAAATCATGCTTAAACGCAATTATATTATTGAAACCATCAAACGTGTTTTTGAAAATTTTGGTTATCAACCTTTGCAAACACCAGCGATGGAAAAACTAACTACCCTTACTGGAAAATATGGGGAAGAAGGGGATAAATTGTTATTTAAAGTCCTCAATCAAGGACAAAAGGTATTGAAGGCAGATCATAAAGCTTTTGAGGAAAAAAATGCGGTACGTTTTGCCAATTCTCTAGCAGAAAGAGGCTTGCGTTATGATTTAACCATTCCATTTGCCCGTTTTGTGGTCATGAACCAAAGTCAAATCACCTTCCCATTCAAACGTTATCAAGTACAAGCAGTTTGGCGAGGAGATCGCCCACAGAAAGGGCGTTATAGGGAGTTTTATCAGTGTGATGCGGATGTGGTGGGAAGCAATTCTTTACTTAATGAAGCAGAATTGACCCAGATATTCGATATGGTCTACAATGGTTTAGGGCTTAATGTGACCATTAAAATTAATAATCGAAAAATACTAGCAGGAATGGCTGAAGTTGTCAATTGTGCCGATCAATTGACTAGCATTACGATTGCCATTGATAAGTTAGATAAGATTGGCTTGGATGGAGTGGTGAAAGAATTGGGGGAAAGAGGTATTCCAGAAGCAGCTATTGAGACCATCAAAACTTTTTTGACCGCACAAGGAGATAATGCAGGAATGATGGCTTTATTAAAGGAAAAATTAGCCAATTCTGAAATTGGTATGAAAGGGGTGGAAGAGCTGGAAACGCTTATGAATTACCTGAATACACTTGATCTCAAACAAACTATCGAATTAGATATTACCCTTGCTAGAGGTTTGGATTATTATACAGGAACTATTTTTGAGGTAAAAGCCAATGATTTTCAGATTGGTAGTATTAGTGCGGGTGGACGTTATGATGATTTGACGGGAACTTTTGGCTTGAAAGGGGTTTCTGGTGTAGGCATTTCCTTTGGTTTGGATCGAATTTATGATGTTATGGAAGGCTTGGGTTTATTTCAAAGTCTAGCAATTAATACCACTAAAGTCCTATTTATTAATTTTGGTGGAGATAATCAGGCTTATGCTTTCCAGCAGTTACAGACATTAAGAAAAGCAGGTATTGCTGCGGAAATTTATCCAGATGCGGCTAAGATGAAAAAGCAAATGAAGTATGCCAATGCGAAAAAGATTCCTTGGGTGATTTTTACAGGAGATGCAGAAATAGAGTCAGGCAATTTGAAAATCAAAAATATGGAAACAGGAGAACAAGAGGAAATGTCTATTGAGGCTATGCTCAGTAAACTGAGTGGGTAAAATATCCATCCTCATTCATCAAAACTTCCAGACTAAACATGACTTATAGCATAGATAACACAACAACTACTGTAGCCAAAGCATTTGAATTAAGTAATCCTAAGTCAAAAATAGTTTTAGCAGATCAGGCTATTCAAAAGATTCAAGATTGTCACCAGTTTTTAGTAAAGCAATTATCAGATCCAAATAATGTATTTTATGGAATTAATACTGGTTTTGGGAATATGTGTGACATTGCGATTGCGCCTGACGCACTAAATGAACTACAATCTAACCTGATTATTTCTCATGCTTGTGGAATGGGAGATGAAGTGCCACCTGAATTGGTGCGTTTAATGCTTTTTTTGAAGATTAAATCTCTTGCTTATGGTTATTCTGGTGTGCGATTAGCTGTAGTAGAACGATTACAAGACTTATTGAATGAAAATGTACTGCCTGTCATTTATCAACAAGGATCTTTAGGGGCTTCGGGTGATTTGGCTCCTTTATCTCATATGGCTTTAGGTTTATTGGCAAAAGGGGAGGTAGATTACAAGCAGGTGCGAATGAAGACCGAAACAGCATATCAAAAACTACATTGGACTCCATTGAACCTCGAAGCTAAGGAAGGACTGGCTTTGATTAATGGAACGCAGTTTATGAGTGCTTATGGTGTTTGGTGTGTCTCTAAAGCGATACAAATTTGGAAAGCATCGAATTTGATTGCTGCGATTTCCTTGGAGGCCTATAATGGAAGAATTGAGCCATTTAAGGAGGAACTGCATCTGATTCGGAATCACCCTGGTCAGATTGCCGCAGCCGCATCTATTAGGGCTTATTTGAAGGGTAGTGAGTTGATGCAACAGGAGAAAACGCAAGTACAAGACCCTTATTCCTTTCGATGTGTGCCGCAGGTGCATGGTGCAAGTTGGGATACGATCTGTTTTGTGGAACAAGTTTTGGAAAGGGAAATTAATGGGGTGACAGATAACCCAATTCTCTTTCCAGAAGATGGAGCAATTGTTTCGGGAGGAAATTTTCATGGACAACCCTTGGCTTTAAGCCTAGATTACCTCAGTATTGCCCTAGCAGAATTAGGAAATATATCTGAGCGAAGAACTTACAAATTATTGGATGAACGCAATGGTTTGCCTGTCAATTTGACCCAACATGCAGGCTTACATTCTGGCATGATGATTCCACAATATACTGCTGCCTCCATTGTTAGCCAAAATAAACAACTCTGTACGCCCGCTTCTGTAGATTCGATTACTTCTTCCAAAGGACAAGAAGATCATGTAAGCATGGGCGCAAATAGTGCGACGAAGTGTTATAAAGTGGTTGAAAATGTAGAACGAATCTTAGCTATTGAATTGCTATTGGCTTTTCAAGCTTTGGATTTTCAGAAAAAAAATCACCAAAATCAATGGAAAAGCAGCCCTATTATTGAAAAATTACATCAACAATATAGGGAAGACATTCCTTTTTTGGATGAGGATCGTTATTTGCGAGAAGATATGATGAAATCCTTAGCATTCTTGCGAAAAGAAATCGTTAAAACTTCTTAAAACTCCAATCTACATCATCCAGTTATATGATTTTATTGTTATTTTTGTAGATTGCGTACTTGAATCTATTATTCACAATACAATATGTTACCAGAAAAATTCTTTTTTGCTAATGCTCCATTTCTAGTACTTTTGGCATTATTGCCAATCATTATTTTATGGTTTTTAGCAAAATATCGCCAACAATATCCCGAATTAAAGATGTCTACATTAGCCGCTTTTGCTGGGGCTAATTCGTGGAAAGGAAAGCTGCGCCCAATACTCACCATATTGAAGGTAGCGGCTATAGGTTTATTAATATTTGCCTTAGCCAGACCGCAGAACAAATTCGATGAAGAAGAGGTCAAGGCAGAAGGGATTGATATTGTATTAGTGATGGACGTGTCGGGTAGTATGAAAGCCCAAGATTTTGAGCCAGATCGTCTAGGTGCCTCCAAAGAAGTGGCAAAGGAATTTGTTGATAGTCGCCCACATGATCGGATTGGCTTGGTGGTTTTTGCAGGAGAAAGTTTTACCCAATGCCCAGTAACGACAGATAAAAATATTCTTCAAACCTTATTGGCGCAAATTCAAAATGGCTTGATTGAGGATGGTACAGCTATCGGAATGGGTTTGGCAACGGCTGTCAATCGTTTGCGAGAGAGTGAATCGAAAAGTAAGATTGTGGTATTATTGACGGATGGGGTGAACAATCAAGGATTTATTGATCCGATGACGGCTGCCGAAACTGCAAAATCCTATGGGATTAAGGTGTATACGATTGGTGTAGGAACAAAGGGAAAAGCTCCTTATCCAGTACGTAGCCTATTTGGTCGATTACAATACCAAATGATGGAGGTGCAGATTGATGAGGAATTATTGGAAAAGATTGCCAATATGACAGGAGGGAAGTATTTCCGTGCTACAGACAATAATAGTCTTCGTAAAATTTATAGTGATATTGATACCTTAGAAAAGACAGAGATAGAAGTCACCAAAATTAGCCGATTTACCGAACAATTTCACTGGTTTGCTATATTGGCTTTATGCTGTTTAGGGCTAGATTGGATGTTGCGAAATACTTTATTTAGAGGGATTACCTAATAGCAAATCCTCCTTTTCTTTGTTCAATTCAACACAATAGATCAAGAAATACATGTTTAAATTTGAAAATGAAATATACCTCTACCTACTGCTACTAATACCAGTATTTATTGTATTATTTATACTGATACAAATGTGGCGGAAGCGAGCGGTAAAGCGTTTTGGTGATGCTCAATTGTTTGGGCGGTTGATTCCTGATTATTCGGCTCGACGGCACCAAGCAAAATTTCTATTGTATATACTTGCTTTTGCAGCGATTGTCATTGCCTTGGCTAATCCACAGGTAGGTTCCAAGATGCAACAGGTGCAACGACAGGGAATTGATGTCGTTGTAGCGATAGATGTTTCCAAAAGTATGTTGGCAGAAGATTTGCAACCGAATCGTTTGGAAAGGGCTAAGATGATTATTTCTAGGGTGATTGAAAGGATGAAGGATGACCGTATTGCCATCATTGTCTTTGCTGGAAATGCTTATCTACAAATGCCATTGACCATTGATTATGGAGCTGC
>JAHDFT010000439.1 GCA_020628015.1 Bacteroidota bacterium | reverse complement strand
TTTGTCGGGAATAGTTTAGAAATTATTGAGCTGCTTTTTAAAAAGGCACTTGGCCAAACTGTTTTTACAATACCAGCAAAAAACATTAAGACAAAGCCTTATTAAGTACCGCAATAATTTCCGCTTGGATGGAGCTAATTTTTTGCTCTGTCGCATTTAATTGCTCCAAAATGACGGCTGGGCTTTCCAAATGTTCGACTTCTTCATATGGATTTTTAATATCGAGATTGTAATTGCGCTTTTTAATTTCCGCAATACTGACCTTCCAAGCCTGTTTGTTTGCTTTGCGTTTGTCCCACCATTTTTTTTCGGTATCAAATTCCTTGATGCTAATCGGTTTCGACTTATTGTAACTCTTATAACCTTTGGGATAAGGATGCTCGTAGTACCAAATATCTTTGGTGGCGGTGCCTTTTTCAAAAAATAGAATATTGGTTTTAATGCTGGTATATGGATTGAACACCCCTTTGGGCAGGCGGATAATGGTATGTAGATTACATTTACTCAATAATTCCTCCTTCAATCGAGTTTTGACCCCTTCACCAAATAAGGTGCCATCTGGTAAAACCACCGCTGCCCGTCCTCCATCTTTGAGCAAGCGAATAATTAAAGCCAAAAAGAGATCGGCGGTTTCTTTGGTTCTAAACTTTTGAGGGAAATTGGTTTCCGTCCCATTTTCTTCTACACCGCCAAAAGGAGGATTGGTAACAATAATATCCACCTTGTCCTTTGCGCCCCAATCGCTATAAGGTTTACTCAAATAATTCCCCCTTTGTATCGCTGGTTCATCAAAGCCATGCAACATTAAATTGGTCGTACATAAGAGATGCGGCAGGGGCTTCTTTTCCACTCCTTTAATACTTCGTTGCAATTGCTCCCTTTGCTTGGGCGTGGTCACGCTTTTTCTAATGTGTTCGATGGAACAAGTCAGAAATCCTCCCGTACCACAAGCAGGGTCTAGGACACGCTCCCCAATTTGCGGATTAATCATATCTACTATAAATTGGGTGACACCTCGTGGCGTATAATATTCTCCCGACGAACCCGCAGATTGCAATTCTTTTAGAATGGTTTCATAGAGGTCATTAAAAAGATGTCGCTCTTTTTGGTCATTGAAATCTATTTTATTGATTTCGTTAATGACTTGGCGAAACAGCGTCCCATTTTTCATATAATTATAGGTATCCTCAAAGACCGATCTAATAATGGCTGCCTGCGGCCCTAAATTGGGATTTAACTCCTTTAGCGTAGGAAACAGCTCATTATTGATAAATGCCATCAAATTATCGCCCGTTTCGCCTTCCTCATTCGCTGCCCATGCTTGCCATTTGAGCTTGTCGGGGAGTGGGCTTTCGTAGTCATCTAGGGTGATGCTCCATTCCTCCTCTTTATCCGCAAATATTTTCATAAAAATCATCCACACCATCTGCGAAATTCGTTGTGCATCTCCATCCACACCCGTATCCTTACGCATAATGTCTCTGATGGATTTTATTATTCCAGTGATATTACTCATTAAGCTGTTTTATAAATTTCGTTTGCTAATTCTTTGATTGCTAGGTCAAATTGCTTTTTTCCGCCAAATGCCTTGACCAGTTGAACGGCTGAACCTAGTTCATTTAGGGGTTTCACTTTTAATACTGCTCCTTTTTCAAGTGGGGTAAATCCTTCAGCTTCGTATTTATCCAATAATTTGTGAATGACCTCCTGCGCCAATTCGCCATATTTAGCAAAATAATTTCGTTTTCTCACATTATTTGCCCTTTCTTTTCTAGTAAGTGGCGGTTGATCGTAGGCAATATGGCAAATTAAATCAAATTCGTCCAAGTCTTTACCTACTTCTTCCTTTAATGCCTCCAATAAAATGCCTTGCTCCGCCAATTCTTTAATCAATTCCTCCTTTTTAGCAGCACTTTTCCATTTCTTAGAAAATTCAATTGAGGAGGCAAAGGTTTTTAAAACATTGCCTCTGGTATAATCTTTAAGGGATTCGGTGATGAGTTTACCATCCTTGCCATAATATTGCACCTGCTCATAAGCTATTTGAACAGGCACATTATCGACATAGAATTTTTTCACTTTGGGTTCTTCATCATCTCCACCAATAATCCCTCCTGGCAATGGTGGATCTATCAATATACCCAGCCCTTCCTCCTGTTCTTCCTGATTTTCGTCCAAATCTGGTGGCACAATAGACTCATCTGGCCCTGGTTCATAAATTTGTATAGGATCATCATCAAAATTAGGGTCTTTAAATAAGAGCGTTGCTTTTCTAAAATCCAAAATGGAAAAATACACCTTGCCATCATTTTCCCTAATTCGAGTCCCTCGTCCTATAATCTGCTTGAACTCGGTCATAGAGCCAATATTGGATTCTAGCACAATCAATTTCACCATTTTACTATCTATACCCGTTGTCAACATCTTAGAAGTCGTTGCAATTACTGGAATTTTTTCCTCTACATCCGTAAAGTTATCCAATTCTCTTTTCCCCACTTCATCATCCCCTGTAATTTTGACAACATAGTGCGGATATTTTGCCACTAAGTCTGCATTTTCATTGATTAAAGCCTGTCTCATTCGAGCAGCATGAGCTATATCAATACAAAAAACAATGGTTTTGGCAAAGCGATCAATGGCTTTTAAATATTCGGTAATCCTTCGTGCGACAACTTGCGTTCGTTCATCTATGACTAAATTTCGATCATAATCTTTGAGGTTATAAATCCGATCTTCCACCTCATTCCCATATCTATCCTTCAATCCAGGACTAGGCTGCCAGCCATCATCAACGGTAGTATTAACCCTAATCACCTTATAAGGAGCTAGGAAACCATCTGCAATGCCTTGTTTCAAGGAATAAATATAGACAGGTTCGCCAAAATAATGAAGATTGGAGACATCTTTTGTTTCCTTGGGCGTGGCGGTTAATCCTATTTGCGTTGCATTGGCAAAATAATCCAAAATGGCTCTCCACTCCGAAGCTTCGGCAGCACTTCCTCGATGGCACTCATCAATAATGACCAAATCAAAGAAGTCTCTGCTAAAATTTTTGTAGGCTTTTTTGGTTTCTTCATGGCTGGTTAATCCCTGATAAAGGGCAAAATATATTTGGTAGGATTTATCAATTTTTCGATGCTTAATGATATGCATAATATCATTACCAAAAGGGGCGAAATCTCCATTTTTAGTTTGGGTCAATAAAGCATTTCTATCTGCTAGAAAAAGAATCCGCTTTTTAACACCTGATTTCCAAAGCCGCCAAATAATATTAAAAGCCGTATACGTTTTACCCGTCCCTGTTGCCATCACCAAAAGGATTCGCTTTTGTCCCTTCGCAATCGCCTCAATGGTTCTATTTACTGCATTTTGTTGGTAGTATCTAGGAGATTTGGAGGTATCTACATAATAATCTTGTTCTACAATGTTTTTCGCTGCTTGGTTATCAATCTCCTTATACGCCAAGTATTTCTCCCACAATGTATTGGGGCTAGGAAATGCGTCTAGGAGTATTTCTTTCTCTGTTGATGTTGTTTTATCATGAAAAACAAAGGAATCGCCATTGGAGGTAAATACAAAGGGAATATCTAGTATTTTAGCATATTCCAAAGCCTGCTGCATACCCAATCCAACGGCTTGTTTATTGGATTTTGCCTCTATAATAGCAATAGGAATATTGGGTTTATAATATAAAATATAGTCGGCTCTTTTCCTTCGCCCTCTAGTATATAATTTCCCTTGTACAATAACGCCTCCATCTGTAAACGAAACCTCCTCTCGGACTTGCGTTTTGATATTCCATCCTGCCTTTTGTATGGCTGGGTTAATGTATTTCGTGCATATGTCTCTTTCTGTGAGCGTTTTTTTATTCATTCATTTGGGGGATTAGTCGGTATTTGCTTTTCATTTGGAAAATAAACCTCTAAAATAGTAAACTCCTTCAATTAATTCAAGCTTTGTTATGAAGTTTTAGGGGAATGGGTGGAAATTTGGATTAGGATGGGTAGGATGATAGGATGAATAGGATTATCGGCAGTAGAGCCGTCATTGGAATGCGGCTCGGACTTACCGATAGCTGACTGATATGCATTACAACAACATAAAAAATCAAGCAAATCCTTAAATCCTATAATCCTGATTCAAAAAAGGAAGAAAGCAGCCTTACCAAGCATGGATTCTTTGACGGTTAGAATTATCTGTAAATCAAGCAAAGAAATTCGGTAGCAGCAAGTCCGAGCCGCATTGCAATGGCGGCTCTACGTCGGTGAAAAATATATTTTTTTAGGTATGGCTTTTTCTTTCTTTTAACCTTGATTAATAGGATTTCCTTGATTGGCTTGATTTTTTGCTTAGTCCTTAAATCAAGTGATTCCTTGCATCTTGTAAATCTTGATCATTCATGAAAAAAATTAGTAATAATTTATCATTAAGAAATAACAAAATCATTTACTATCTTTATTCCATTATTAAACAATATATTTGTATAGCTATATCCGAGTAAACAAAAAACAATTATGGAATATCGAGTCCTACACTGCTCAACA
>JAHDFT010000438.1 GCA_020628015.1 Bacteroidota bacterium | reverse complement strand
GATGTAGAAGAAGATTTACTTTATAGAAAAGGTTTTGCTAAAGGTGAGGAGAAAGCTGCAAAAGAAATTGCAGCAATCAAGGCAGAGCATGAAAAAATGAAAAAGGAGTATAAAGCAGAGCGAAAAAGAATGAGAGAAGAACCTGATGCGGAAAAAATAGGATTTATTAAAAGAATAATCTCCTTCAATGCTTTATCTATTAAAGACATAGCTAGGATAACTAAAGTGCCAATCTCCTTTGTCGAGCAATTGAAAAAGGAAATGGAGTAGATTGATAATAGAGTTTTTAGATAATCGTAGTGTATTGATGCTAATTGCTACATCCTAATGGTACATATATGCTTTAGGATGTAGCAAAGATTGTATAGACTAGATTTATTGAGATAAAAAGTAAAATCAAACTGTTCCATTACTAAATCACACAAAATCTTCCTTCTTCAAATTCAACCATTCCAAAGCAGATTCATGGAATAATTTGGCTTTAGTTGCTTCTGGTAAATCCATACTATTAATTAATTTCCCTGTTTCCAACTCTCCTAAAGGAAAAGGATAATCTGAACCAAGCGCAATGCGATTAGGACCAACAAATTCTAGAAGATATTTCATGGTATTTTGATCAAAAACAATAGAATCCACCCAAAATCGACCAA
Organism: Bacteroidota bacterium; assembly: GCA_020628015.1. GTDB lineage: Bacteria > Bacteroidota > Bacteroidia > Chitinophagales > UBA2359 > JAHDFT01. Next base: position 3,898 of record JAHDFT010000438.1, on the reverse strand, counting down.
CATATTTGCGAGGATTCACATTATTATCCACCGCTACCAAATCAGGCCGACAATTAAAACCATGCTCAATACGACCAATAGTTTGAGGGAAGGAGCCACCACCGTGAGAAAAACAAACCCTCAAATTGGGTAAGCGTTCAAAGACTCCACCGAAAATGAGTGAACAAATAGCCCTAGAAGTTTCAGCAGGCATACCTACTAACCAAGGTAACCAATAACGTTGCATTTGATCCATACCCATCATATCCCAAGGATGTATAAAAATAGCCGCTCCCAAACGTTCACAAGCCTCAAAAACAGGAAACAACTCAGGAGCATTCAAATTCCATTCATTAATATGCGAACCAAACTGTACCCCTTTAAAACCTAGTTGGGTCATACATCTTTCTAGTTCTTGAACCGCCAAATTGGGGTCTTGCATGGGTAAAGTACAAAGCCCCACAAAGCGTTTGGGATATTTGCGAACCGTTTCTGCAATATGGTCATTAAGAAATTGTGCCAAGTAATGCGTATCTTTTGCCTTTGCCCAGTAACTAAACATGACAGGAATAGTACAAAGCACTTGCACATCAAGGTCATTAGCTTCCATATCTCGCAAACGACGCTCAGGACTCCAACAATTGTCTTCAATTTCTCTAAAAAAGCGATTGCCAATCATCATTTTAGCAAAACCTGGGCGGTGATGCTCTAAATGAATGAAACCATCATAACCGAAGATGTCGGAAAAACGAGGTAAAATCTCTGGGATGATATGCGAATGCATGTCTATTTTTAACATCGAATGATTTTTTACTGTAGTAGAATTAATTGTCCAAATTTTCAGGATAACATAATTACAAGCATAGATGGATTATTTCATCATTTCCAAATAAGCCTTTGCAAAATAAGTGATAATCACATCCGCCCCAGCACGCTTAATGCTCAATAACATTTCAGGCATTGCTTTATCGAACTCCAACCAACCATTTTGGCAAGCAGCCGTTAACATCGCACACTCCCCACTCACATTATAAGCCACAATAGGCAATTGGTAATTCTCTTTAAGCAGATGAATCACATCCAAATAAAGCGTTGCAGGCTTGACCATCAAATAATCTGCCCCTTCCTCCAAATCTAAATCCGCTTCAATCAAAGCCTCGTATTTATTCGCAGGATCCATTTGATAGGTCTTTTTATCGCCAGCTTTAGGAGCTGAATCCAAAGCATCCCGAAAAGGACCATAAAAGGCACTAGCATATTTAGCAGTATAAGACATAATGGACACGTTTGTAAATCCATTGTCATCTAATGCTTCTCTAATATAACCCACACGCCCATCCATCATATCAGAAGGACCTAATATATCTGCTCCAGCTTCTGCTTGTGCCAAAGACATTTGGGCTAAAATCGGAAGGGTTTTGTCATTCAAAATTTCCCCATTCTCTACATAACCATCATGCCCATCAGAGCTATAAGGGTCCATTGCTACATCAGTAATGATACAAGCCTCTGGAAAACGACTTTTAATAGAACGGATTGTTTTGGTATAGAGATTATCTGGTGCATAACTATAGGTTGCTGTTTTATCCTTCAAGCTTTCTGATATAGAAGGGAAAAGAATAAAAGAACGAATTCCCAATTTTAAACATGCCTCAACTTCTCCAAGCAGCATATCTGCTGACCATCTATAATTACCAGGCATAGAAGGCACTTCGATTTTTTGATTGCTTCCTTCGATTAAAAAGAGGGGATAAACCAAGTGATCTGCATGTAGTCTCGTTTCTCGAATATGACCTCTTACAACAGCGTTTTTTCTATTTCTTCGGGGACGTATAAACATGATAAGGATGATTTTGTTAAGTAACAGTAAAAAAATATCTTCCTCATTTTGATTGACTAATTTAACCCTATACTTCGTTAAAAAGCCTCGCCGATGCCCTGCATCGCCTACGTTTTTTGCCTCGTCTAGTGCCAAATTTGCCTAATCAAAATCGGGAACTTATTTTTTACTCGTTACTAAGTAATGATGTAAATTTTCAACATTACATAATCAAATTAATATGACTTAATTATGAAAAAATGATTAATTTGTCGGGCGAAAATACGAAATTTGTGGCAAATAAGAGGAGTTAGTCTAAGGAAAGCGTATCTTTGATTAAGTAATGATACTGAAATAGCTATTGTTATGTACATTACTTTATTTTTTACAATTGAAACTAACAACGCATCAAATACCAAGTATGAAAAAATATAGTCGAAGAAAAATACTGCAATTTTTAGGTAGAGCTGGAGCTGCTAGTATGTTGATGTCAAGTGGGACATTATTGGCAAGTTGTAAGACTACCAAAACTAAGGAGGTAGAAGCTGAAGTAGCTGAATTGATAGAACAACCTGTAGAGGCAGTAGATGATTTTATTTCTATTTTCAAGGGGATTAACCCTATTGAAATTGATGAAGTCGTCATGGCAGAAGGTTTGAATTATAATATCATTGTTAAATGGGATGATCCTATTAACGATGAGGATACTTTTGGATACAATAATGATTATTTGGCATTTATTCCACTTGATCCTGAAAATAAGGATGATGGTTTATTGTGGGTAAATCATGAGTATATGAGTCCAATGTTTGTCAGCGGTTATACTGGTGGTGAAGAGGAAGAACGTACTAAAGAGCAAGTGATTAAGGAGCAATATAGCGTAGGCGGTAGTATTATTAGGGTAAAGCGAGGAGACGATGGAAAATGGAAGATGGTAAAAGGAGATCGTTATAATCGCCGATTGAATGGTTTGACTAAAATTCCTTTTGCTTGGCATGAGTCTATTGCTGGAGCAGATTATGCAGTAGGTACTTTCGCTAATTGTTCAGGTGGAGTTACCCCTTGGGGAACCATTCTAACCGCAGAAGAAAATTATCATGCTTTTTATGGAGAAACCGATTATTCAGATCCTGAATGGAAAAAGAAAGTTGAAGGAAGTGCAAGATTAGGCTGGGATCAATTTTTTGACCATCCACCAGAACATTATGGATGGATAGTAGAAGTAGATGTAGTGACAGGAACGGCTAGAAAATTGGTGGCATTAGGACGTTGTGCTCATGAGTGTGCAACGATTCATGTCGCAAAGGATGGACGTTTGGTGGTCTATACAGGTGATGATGCTAATGACCAGTGTTTATACAAGTTTATTTCTGCCGTACCAGGAAGTTTGGAAATCGGTAAGCTCTATGTAGCCAATATCGAAAAAGGAGAATGGGTGTCTTTGGATTATGTAGAGCAACCTGTTTTAAGAGATAAATTTAGTGGACAAACGGAGATTTTAATTCGCTTGCGAGAAGCGGCTGCTTTGGTAGGAGGAACGCCACTTGCCCGTCCAGAAGATATTGACATTGACCCCATTTCCAAGGATGTTTTTGTGTCTCTGACCAACAATGTCCCTAAAGGAGATTTCTACGGATCAATATTGAAAATCGTAGAAGACAATGAGGATAAAACTTCTTTAACCTTCAAATCAGAAACTTTCCTAGCTGGTGGTGAAGAGACGGGTTTTGCTTGTCCAGACAATATGGCTTTTGATTTGAAGGGGAATTTATGGTTTACCTCTGACATTTCTGGTAGCAAAATGAATCAAGACCCTTATCTCGCCTTCAAAAATAATGGACTTTTTGTAGTGCCAACGACAGGAGCGCAAGCGGGTAAGGTGATTCAGGTGATGAGTGCGCCTACGGATGCTGAGTTTACTGGGCCATTCTTCAGCCCTGATGGAAAGACCCTTTTCCTTAGTGTACAACATCCAGGAGAACGGTCTATGAGTTTAACCGAATTAAGTAGTAATTGGCCAGATGGAGGAGATAGTTTGCCTCGGTCGTCAGTCATTGCGGTGGAAGGGAAATTGATTGAGGCTTTGAATGGGGTGGTGTA
>JAHDFT010000437.1 GCA_020628015.1 Bacteroidota bacterium | reverse complement strand
ATTGCCTACGTTTTTTGCCTTGTCTAGGATTAAATTTCCCTAATCAAAATCGGGGAACTTATTTTTCACTCGTTACTAAGTAACAGCTAAAAAATCTTACTTATCCCTGTTCCTACCTACAAAAAATCCTGATAGAGTCTCTTCATAATAATCTACCTTCACTTGTAAGTAATGTAGATAAGAGGGGCTATCAGGATTTTTAATTCATGTATGTCAACCCTGAATCCTGACTTGATAACAACACAAAATGTCTTATAAGCATAGGACAAATGAGCGTCTGGTACCTATTTTAACTATGCCGAAAATCAACAATTTATGTTCAAATATATTCTAAAACGTCTACTATTAATTATACCCACATTCATTGGAGCGACCTTTTTAGTTTTCACCATATTAAATGCTATTCCTGATGGTCCTTTAGAACGTGCTGTTGCCCAGCTTCAAAGCGGTGGTGTAGGTGGCGGCGGCGGAGATAGTGTCGCTGGAGGAAGTGATCGAGAAACGGTCATCAATGAAAAGGTACTTGAAATGTTGCGGAAACAATATGGTTTGGATAAACCTTTCCTAGTACGTTATTTACTCTGGTTGGGGCTTTATCCTAGAGAAACAAAGAGCAAAACCGTCAATTATGGTAAGGCTTTTAGAGAAAATTTGAAAATTGTTGATGATCCAGAAACAGGTAAACGTTTCTTTATTCAAAGATGGATACGACCAGAACTAGAAGATGGCAAAGTGGTCGTGTATAAGAGTGGTAAAGGAGGAGATTTTGCCTTTGGTAATGTCCCTGAATTACCTAGCTCTTCAGACATTACCCAATGGAATAAATCGAATGATTGGGATATTGAAAAATTTGATGATAATGAAGTTTCCCTCTCTCAATTTGCTGTTAGTGGTATTCTACAAGGAGATTTTGGAACTTCCTATCAGCATAATGAAAAAGTAACCAAACTTATTGGAGATCGCCTCCACATCTCCCTATTCTTTGGCTTGATTAGTTTCTTTGTAACCTACCTAGTCTGTATTCCACTAGGAATTTCCAAAGCCCTCAAACACAATTCAACCTATGATGTATCAACGAGTGCCTTGATTTTTATGGGTTACTCTATTCCACCTTATGCATTAGGGGTACTTCTATTAATGCTTTTTGGTAGTGGTGTTTTTACAGGCTTAAAAATCTTCCCACTAGGAGGCTTCCGTTCTCCTAATTTTGATGAATTATCTTTTATCGGTAAGGTATTTGACCAAATGCATCACGCTATATTACCCATCATTTGCTATATGATTGGTGCATTTGCCACCCTTACCATCCTTATGAAAAACTCCTTGATGGAAAACCTTAGCCAAGATTATGTACGTACCGCTTTTGCCAAGGGTTTACCAGAAAATACCATCATTTATAAACACGCACTACGAAACTCCCTTATTCCTATCGCTACTGGATTGGGTAGAATCGTGGGTATCTTTTTAACAGGCTCCTATTTGATCGAATATGTCTTTAATATAGATGGTATTGGCTTATTGAGTTATAATGCGATTGTGAATATGGACTACCCCATCTTCCTTGCCTTTACTGTATTTTCTATCTTAACATTGTTAGTTGGTAATTTAATTTCAGATATACTGTATGTGTTAATTGATCCTAGAATCAAATTTACTTAAGCAATATTTCTAGTTTACTTATTGTATTAACTCAATTAATTATTAATCATCAATTAACAAGCATTAAGTTCTATATAAGATGTCTAAAGAAAATAACAACACTATAAATTCGGAGTCGATTCTACAAAAACGGATCAAGAACTTCAAAAAAATCAAGCGTGCCTACTATTCCTTCTGGATATTAGTCACCCTATATATACTATCCTTTTTTTCCCCTATTCTAATTAGTGGTAATGCACTAATGGTCAAGTATAACGATAGTTATTCTTTCCCTGCCTTTGGAGATTTATTTGGAGGTATTTTTAGAATTTCCCATTTGGATGGTACCGACTTTGGTATGGAAACGGGGCCACCTAATTACCGAGCGATGAAAGAGAAGTTTAAAGCAGAGAATGCAGGAAATTGGGTCATGATGCCACCTTATCCATATGGACCAAATGAGGTATTATTGAACGAACTGAAAGAAGGAGAGACACCTCCTACCAAACCTAGTAAAAGGCATATATTTGGTACAGATACACAAGCAAGAGATATTTTTGCACGTGCCATATATGGCTTTCAAATTTCCATTTCCTTTGCGCTAATTGCCCTTATATTTTCCTATATGATTGGTATTATACTAGGCGGAATATTGGGCTATTTTGGTGGTAGAGTGGATTTATTTGGACTGCGGTTTATAGAGGTTTTCTCTGTGCTACCCTTCCTCTTTATTATTATGATCCTTGTTCGATTTATAAAACCCAGCTTTTTTATGTTGGCTTTCCTAGTCATCCTTTTAAGAGGTTGGATCGGGATCACCTACTTTGTCCGAGCAGAATTTTACCGAGAAAAAGCTAGAGATTACGTAGCTGCGGCCAATGCAATGGGACAAAGAGACTGGAAAATCATGTTTAAACACATCCTACCTAATGCGCTTACATCGGTTATCACCTTTGCTCCATTCGCCATTATTGGTTTCATTAGCTCCCTAGTAGCTCTGGACTTCCTAGGTTTTGGACTACCAGTACCAACACCTAGTTGGGGAGAACTTATTCGTCAGGGAGCCAGCCAAGATTTGGCCTATTGGTGGATTATTCTTACTCCTCTAGTACTTATTTTCATTACCCTAGTTATGGTAACATTCATCGGTGAAGGGGTTCGACAGGCATTTGATCCTAAAGAATATTCCCGATTACAATAGGTAATTTAGCAGGATTAAAAACAGTTATTATTTAACCCAATTTTTAATAAAGCAATAATAAAACCATCATATAATGAGTGATAAACTCTTAGAAGTCAAAAATCTGAAGACCTATTTTGATACAGAAAATGGGTTAGTCAAAGCGGTGGATGATGTGAGTTTTGAATTAAAGCGAGGGGAAACAGTAGGAATTGTAGGGGAATCTGGTTCTGGTAAGTCTGTTACCAGCTTATCTATTATGCGTTTGATTCCAATGCCACCTGGTCAATTTGCAGGCGGAGAAATCATTTATCATGATCGAGACGGTAAAGCACACGATTTAACCAAAATCGACATTGATCAAATGCGACACTATCGAGGGAACGACATCTCTATGATCTTTCAGGAGCCAATGACCTCCCTCAATCCCGTATTTACTTGTGGCATGCAAGTTAGTGAAGCTTTGATGCTTCATCAAGATGTATCTGAAGCAGATGCAAGAGCCAAAACGATTGATCTCTTCAAACAAGTGCAACTACCTCGTCCAGAGGCAATTTATGACAGTTATCCACATCAAATTTCTGGTGGACAGAAGCAAAGGGTAATGATTGCAATGGCACTCAGTTGTGAGCCTGATATTTTGATTGCAGATGAACCTACAACAGCTCTGGATGTGACCGTACAAAAACGCATCCTAGAATTAATGCGAGAATTACAGGAGAAAAAAGGCACGACAACCATCTTTATTACCCACGATTTAGGAGTAATCGCTGAAATTGCGGATCGGGTGATTGTGATGTACAAAGGGAAAATTGTAGAGCAAGGGAGTGTCTTGGATATTTTCTTACATCCTAAACATCCTTATACGAAAGGTTTATTGGCTTGTCGTCCCCCACTCCATCAACGTCTACGAAAATTACCAACGATTAAGGACTTTATGGAAGTCACCCCAGAAGGGAAAATCAAGGAGAAAATTTCCTCTATAGAAGAAGCATTGGCATCCGTCATTGTTAAACCAGAAGAAACAGTTCAACGCCTCAAAGATATGATGGCGAAAAAGCCTGTTTTAGAGGTTAAAAACCTACAAACTTGGTTCCCTGCTCGTAAAAACTTCTTTGGTAAGGTCTTGAATTGGGTTAAAGCAGTAGATGATGTCACCTTTAATGTTTATCCAGGAGAAACAATGGGTTTGGTAGGTGAATCTGGTTGTGGAAAGACAACATTAGGTCGTTCGATCTTACGACTAGTTCCTGTGAAAGGTGGAGAGGTGATTTACAAGGGTAAATCCATCCTAGATATGAGTAAAGGAGATATGAAGGATATGCGTCGAGAAATGCAAATCATTTTCCAAGATCCTTATTCCTCGCTCAATCCAAGAATGACCATCGGTTCTGCCATTATCGAACCGCTACAAATTCACGGCATCTTAGGCAATGACAAACAACGCCTAGAAAAAGCGGCTGAGTTACTAGAAACGGTGAGTATGAAAGCCGAACACATTAACCGTTATCCACACGAGTTTTCTGGTGGCCAAAGACAGCGGATTTGTGTGGCTCGCGCTTTGGCTTTGGAACCAGAGTTTATTATTTGTGATGAATCTGTATCTGCACTCGATGTATCTGTACAAGCGCAGGTATTGAATCTCTTGATCGAACTACGAGAAAAATATAATTTCACCTATATTTTCATTTCCCACGATTTATCGGTAGTAAAATTTATGTCTGATAGAATGGTGGTGATGAATAAGGGAAAAATCGAAGAAATGGGTTC
>JAHDFT010000436.1 GCA_020628015.1 Bacteroidota bacterium | reverse complement strand
ACTTATTTTTCACTTGTTCCTAATCAAATCTGACCAACACTTTACTACCATCATTATGAAAGAAAAATTATATTATATTATTAATGGGCGGTCTGATACGGGAAAAATCAGAGATCATAATGAAGATGATTTATTTTTTTCGGAATTACCCCGTTTATCCAGTCGAAATACATTAAAAGCATTTGAGGCAAGTAGTAGTTTAGGTGTATTATTAGTTGTGGCTGATGGTATGGGAGGTATGCAGGCTGGTGAAGTAGCATCTAATATAGCCATTCAAACAATTGCCAAAAGATTTGAGGATTTAGATACAATACCCTATGGTAAAAATGCTATTCAGAATTGGTTGAAGGAAACCTTGATCGCTGCTCATCAAGCTATTTTAGATGACTTAGAAAGTAATCCATTAAGGTTGGGGATGGGAACAACAGTTATTGTAGGCTGGATTTTAGAAGAAAAATTACATGTTGCTTGGCTTGGAGATAGCCGTTGTTATTTATATAGAGGGCAAGAGTTGAAATTACTCACCAACGACCATGCTCCTGTATGGGATCTAGTACTTGCTGGTGCTTTAAGCCCAGAAGAAGCCAGAATTCATCCTAATAGCCATTTAATTACACAATTTTTGGGACAAACAGAGTCTTGGCCTGAACCTGATTACATGTCTATTGGTTTTAAGAAGTATGATCAAGTATTATTATGTTCTGATGGATTGAATGGGATGCTTCCTGATGATCAGATTGCTGATGTATTAGGTAACGAATCCTATCATTTTAAGGATAAAGTAAGACAATTGATTGATGCGGCTAATCGTGCTGGTGGAGAGGATAATATTACTGCTGTTATGGCAGGTTTGGTGCCTGAAAAAGAAGTGGATCGCTCCATTGTTATTTCAACAAAAGAGAAACCGCAAAAAGAAGCTGCTACTACAACAGGTAAAACGGCTGTAGAACAAAAATCAAAGGATTCCAATTTGTGGTTATATTTATTCAGCTTTTTTGTTGTAGGAAGTGTATTGGCTATGATACTTTTTGATATGTATAAGCCAACTCAAGCGCAATCTTATTCGTCTTCTAATACAAATGTCATACAACAGGCTACAAGTAGTCTGAATAAGATAGAAAAAGAAGCAAATGAAGTAACGCAGCCTTCTGCAATAATTCCTACAGAAGAGACAAGCGAACAAACAGATAGTAATACTGTTGAAGTTCAGCAAGAAGAAGTCGAAGTGAATGCTAATGAGGATAATAATGTAGAGCAATTAACTGAGGAAGAGGATACCACTACAACTAATGCGACCATTAATAAGGAAGATGTAGATTCTACAACAGTTAAAGAAGCAACCGAAAATCAAATTGATGGAAGCAAAGGAACCTAGGGAACAGTTATTTTTCACTTGTTTCTAGCAATAGTAAAACTAGGAGATAACTGGTTTTTTGCTAATTCATCACGAAGTAATTTATAAAATTGATTATCTTTAGGAATACTAAATTTAAAGATTGCCGATATGAGTAATGGAAAACCGAGGTATCAGAAAGATCCTTCTATGTATGCCTGCAAGCGATGTAAGTATCCTATGCGGCCAAAGGGGATTGATTGTCCCAATTGCGGTTTAAATAAAAATGCTGTCTATCCTCCTGTTGGTGGTAATAAACAAAGACAACAGGGCAATAATAGAGGAGGACAACAAGGAGGGCAACTTCGACAGCAGCCTCAAAGGCCTTTGCAACAACCCAACCCTAGAAGACAATCTCCACCTGTTCAACAGCCAGTTGCAAGGCAACAACAGCAGCATCAACAAAATATGTACGGGCAACAACAGCAACAAGGAGGAAATAGGGGAGGTAGAGGCAGTAATAATCAGTTTCCTATTTTTGGTAATAATAACGCTCAAAATAATAAGCCTAAACAATTTAGCCTGAAAAATGGAGCCAATCAAAAACTGCATTTTACAGGAGAAAACGTAGCTTTAAATAGAGCAAACTTAGACCCAACAAGCAGATATATTTCTCCTAACCAACATGCCACTATTTCTTTTAAAAATGGAAAATGGTATTTAAAGGGAAGCGGAGCAGGTGCTACTTATGTAGAGGTAAAAGGAGATATGGAAATCAAAAATGGGGATAAAATCATTTTTGGGAATAAGTTTTTTACCTTCGAAGCTAATGAATAACGATGGGTTTTGCTTTGTTACTAAATTAAATATTTTATTTTTTCATCCAACTAACTTTGTGCCATAGCTTATGATTAGATGCAACGATTGTGGATACTTAAATAAGCCTCACTTAGATACTTGTGCTAATTGTGGGGGAAGTCTTGAAACTACTGCTAACCTGAAAATGGAAAGAAGTTCAGGAGGCATTATTCCTTCTGGGAAAGACGATTCTCCTATTATTCCAACAACTAAAGAAGAGGATGAAGACGAGTATCTTGCACGGAAAGTCCATGTACAAACCAACGAAAAGCTAGAATCAGAAACTAACTTTTATACCGTTATCAATACCATCGGCTCAGGAGGATTCGGTAGTGTTTATTTAGTCGAAGATTCTAATAAGAATCAGTATGCATTGAAAGTACTACATCTTTGGGAACAACATCCTAAGATGTATAAGGAAATTCGTTTCCGTTTTAGACGAGAATTTCAAGCAGGAAAAATTCAGTCCGATTATATTGTCAAGAGTCATGATAGTGGCTCTATTGGTGGTAATCCATTTATTGTGATGACCTATTGTGAAGGGAAAGATTTGCGTAAGGTCATTAATAATAAAACCAAATTGAGTGAAAAACGAGTTACAGGGATTGCTACAGATATTCTCAATGGTTTACATGATTTGCACCGAGCTGGGATCATTCATAGAGATCTCAAACCAGAAAATGTATTATTTGACGGAAAAGGAAAAGCCTTATTGAGCGATTTTGGAATATCAGGCTTTGTTAATAGTCGTGGAACGCAAATTGATACCAAAGGACGTGTACAGCGAATTATCGGTACACGAATTTATATGCCACCAGAGCAGATGGACTTTTATCAGGCATTCCGATCTATGGGACCTGTGACAGATATTTATAGTTTTGGGGTGATGATGTATGAGGTGTTTACCAATGGCCGTTTACCTTTCGGAGATATTGCAGATATTAGAAACAACGAGGTGGCTTATCTCAATAAAGTAAAGACCAAACAATGGACTCCAATCCAAACCATGCGCCCAGATATTTCTAGACACTGGGCCAGTATTATTTCTAAATGTTTAGAGCCACTACCTGCAGATCGTTTTCAGACAGCTCCCGAAGTCTTAAAAGAATTGAAGCAATTGCGTAGCTCTATCATGACCGCTAAAGATAATTCTAATAATTATAGAGGAGCCTTGTCATTGGTTGTAATGAATGGAGACGAAATAGGACGCACCTACCACTTAAATAATCTTTTAAAGGGGAATAAGAAAAATAAAAAATTGTTGACATTAGGGTGGTTTGATAACCGAAATCCTAGAGAGAATGATTTGTCTATTACCGAAAAGTTTACCAAATATGTTTCTAGGTTTCATGCAACACTAGAATATGAAAAAAATGAATGGTACATTCGTGATGGGCAATGGCGGAATATTAACGGTGTTGTACAATGGAAAATGTCTATTAATGGGGTATTGGTCAATTCTAAGGAAGTAGATAAGTTTGGACACAAAATTAAACCAGATGATATTATAACTGTAGGAGATACTACACTTAGAGTGGAGGCGAAATAATCTTCTTGTTTTCTGTTGCTTGTTGGTGAGTTATTCTTTAGCTGTTACTTAATTGAGAAACAAGTGAAAGATAAGGGTATATTTGACTATGGTATTATTGTTTGTCAATAGATAGGAAAAATAGAAGATAGATGAAATTTATGAGCTACCTTTATAAGATAAGTAGTAGGCATAAATGATAAGCAGAGGAACAAATTAGTTGTTGTTTCATCACTAAACAAAACTGAAATGGAGTGATTTATAAAATCGCTTATTTATTTTGTACTATTAATAAACAATTTTTCTTATCTTACACATCGAAACAGTTAATCCTACATAGAAATAATTATATTTAACACTAGGTAAAGCATTTTTTAGAGCCATTTTATTGTTCTCTATTCTTCTCAAAAACATTCAGTCCAATAAGTTTGGGTGTATGTAAAGCAAAATATAGCCCGAAATTGCTTTTCGCTTTTAATCTTAATTAACGCTTAGATTTTTCGTTTAGAATAATTCGTTTGTGGATTGAAATCAATTTATCAGTTATTTATTTAATCTTAAAACAAAAGAGATATTTGTTGATGTCTAACTAGTTAGTTTTCAACTTGTATTATATATATTGTCATTCATCTGTAAATTAATTTATTGAGAAGTTATTTTGTTTTTTTTGAATATTATTTTATTGTATGCTATATGTGCATGTTCCTAAATAATGTAGCTCAAATACATGCCACCTACTTGGCTAATAAAATTTGTATTTAGTTCAAAATTTCTTCGCAATTTTTTCTTAAAACTTGACTGAAAAGACTTAGTTTTAGAATAATTTTATATATTTACAGAAGAATTGCTGACATGTTTGTTGGTAAGGAACAAGTGAAAAATAAGTTTACAG
>JAHDFT010000435.1 GCA_020628015.1 Bacteroidota bacterium | reverse complement strand
AATATGTCTATACCTTCAAAAGCATAGTTATAGATCAATCCTTCACCAAATTGGCTAGGGACAATAAGCTGGTTGTTTGTAGGCTTGGATTGAAAGAATGTAGCTATTTCGTTAAGTAGTTTACTTTGGTTAGTGGGATAAAAGTGCATATTCAGGATATTAGCAAGCAATGGAATCTGAGTTTGGAAATTTGCTTATAAATTTATAATAATTTAAGGTAAAATAAAATCTGATTGAGGGATAATTGGTTGGTAGATTTTATATTTGCGCTTAATTTAATTAACTATACCCTGAGTTATCAATAGGTTACTCTATTGCTTATAATTATTCAGCAATCCGAATTGCCTCCCCAATATAACTAAAGACCTCTTTAGGCAAATCTTCCAATTCTTGTTTTTTATACGCTTTATGCCCTAACCTAGCAATGACCAATTGATGTGATGGGACGGTAATGCAAAATTGCCCTCTGAAACCTGCTTGTAAATAAAATCGCTCACCTTCATAAAGACCTGTCCATAAACCATAGCCATAGGTTTTATTATTGTAAGGAACTGCCTTAATCAAGTTCATATGTTCTTGCCTGAAGAAGGTTTGACCCTTCCATTGACCATTATCCAACAAAACTTGCCCTAGACGAGCCGCATCTCTAGCACTTGATACCATACCGCCAAATGCCTTTTCCATGCCCTTTGCTTCACTATCCAAAACATACAAAGCATCTTGTTGACAACCCAAGGGCTGCCAGAATTTTTCAGCAATATAGGTGGATATGTTTTTATCACCCAATACCCGTTGTAAGACCATGCCCAGCAATTGCGTTCCTCCAGAATTATAATGTTGAAGGGTGCCGGGCTTTTCCAATGGATACATGTCTTTGATCGTGATACTATTGAGGTCATCGTAAAAATTGAATTTGGCAATGAGGGCGAAAGGGGAGTGATCCATTTCATCCCAATATAAACCTGCGGACATGGAAGCTAAATGGCGCAAGGTGAGCTGGGGTTTTTGTTTGTCTGGCCATTCTGGTAGGTATTTAACCACAGGATCATCAACACTATCAATCAAACCATCATCAATTGCTTTGAGAATGGCAAAGGAGGTGTAGGTTTTGGTAATTGACCACAAGGCAGATTGCTCTGTTTGACTGCCTTCTAGAAAGTATTTTTCTGTAAGGATTTTACCATCTTTAATCACCAAAAAAGCGGTTGTTTCTAGTTCATCTAATATCGCTTGTACAGTATCAGATATGGCTACTTTATTGTATTGTGGGTCTAATTCCCAAGGCTGGTGTTGCCCTGCTTTAATTGCTCTAGTATCATGGGCAGTAAAATCATAAATGCAAGCGTCGGTCTGTCCACGTAGCCAAATAATTTGAGCGGCTTTAAGTAAATAAAGTCCATCTGTTTGATAGAGTCCAAAGAGAAAGGCACCGATAAAGAAAAGTAGGAGGAAAAGTAATTTTTTCATTGTAGCATATTGATAATGATGTCTGATAGCTATAAAATTACTGTAATTCTTTATAAATCTTAGGGATATGCCTGATTTATTTAATAGTATAATGATAGCTGCTAAGTCAATAAACCTGCCTTTTCCTTTCTTCTAAAGTCTACAATCAATAAATGATAAGCGATTACACCAATAATATAAAAAGCAGAAGTGAGGTAAATAATATAACCATAAGGAATATCCATTTCTCTTAAATAACGAAAGATTTGGGAGCTAAAAAACCAACTACCCGACCAAATGGAGGAGTTAATCGCACTCACCAGCTCTTGATTCCGCTTACCCACATAATACATAGACATTTCCGCAGACATTGGCCCTGCTAGATTCATCAAAGGTTGGCGAATGATATAAAAGAAAATGGCTAAATAGATGGCAAAGGAATAGCTACTAAGAAACTCTGTTGTGCCGAGTGAAATCAAAGCGATAATAGAGAGGGTTTGTGATTTGGTAATGGCTTCATAACCCCATTTTTCCTTAATCGTAGGAATCAATAAAGAGCCTAAGACCACTAAAATCGAAGTAATAGAACCCAATAAAGAAAACTGTTCTGATTCTAAGCCAAATATACTATTAAAAAAGAGATTCATAAAGGGAATGGTCAAGCCAGCTCCCATTGCGATAAGGAAAACGGGAATGGTGACAATACCTATAATTCGCCAATCATAATCCATCAAATTGGCAAAAAGAGAGGGAGCTTTTTCGGTATTGGTGATATTATCAGAACTGACCATTAGAATAAAAAAGACACTTAAAAAGCCAATACAACTAAATATTTGAAGTACTAAACGATCTGTAAAAAAGTCTGGAGAAATATTTTTCAGAATAAAGATCGTCAAGCCTACAATGATGACCCCACTACTCCAAGAAGCCGAATTGAGGGAGATGGCTTCGGTATGTGCTTCTTTGGGCACATTTCGCAAAATATAGGGCATCGTAGAAATGAATAGATTACTAAAGGCAACACCCCATAAAATCAGGAGGATTTGTAGGAGTAGGTCATTGTGAGCGGCTATGGCTTCAAGTATTAGGAGGGAAATAATGGGAAGGCTAATGGAGGAGAGTAGGTAAAGTGGTTTTAAACGACGTGTTTTGATATATAAACCGATGGGAATCGCTAGAAAACCAACCGCCATAAAGCGATAAGATAAAAAATTACCAATTTCATAATCTGCATAACCTTCTGAACTCATGTATAAATTCAATACCAAGAAATAGGCAGAATTAACCAATTGCAAGCAAAAATTACCAGCAATTAAAAAGATAATATTTGGGCGAAGTTTTTTATATTTCTTCAGAAAGGTCATAAATAAGTGTATTTTTTACGCCCATAGATCACGACATTAGGAGCTAAAAGAATGGCTCTATATCCTTTATTCCCTTAATCCACATGACATTGGCTTGCTTACGCAACCAAGTCAACTGTCGTTTAGCGTATCGTCTAGTGTTCCTTTTGATCAGTTCCACTGCTGTTTCCAGCGAATGAAGCCCACGAAGGTAGTCAAATAATTCTTTATAACCTACAGTTTGTAAAGCGTTTAGGTGAGCATAGGGGAGTAGTCCTTTAACCTCCTCTAGCAAGCCTGCTGCCATCATTTGGTCTACACGTCGATTAATGCGCTCATAAAGCAAGGAACGTTCCATTTGTAGCGCAAAATGAAGCACCCTAAAAGGTCTAGCTGCTTTTTTCTGTTGTCGAAAAGAAGAATAAGGCTGACCAGAAGCCAAACAAACCTCCAAAGCACGTATTAATCGTTGTGGATTATGTTGGTCTACTACAGCATAATACTGAGGGTCAAGCTCTTGCAATTGACTTTGCAAGTAGGCTAAACCGTTCTCCTCGTATTTTTGTTTAAGCGATTCTCGAATTTCTATCGGAACATTAGGAAAAACATCTAATCCCTCACATACGGCCTTGACATACAAGCCCGAACCACCTACCATAATCACTTGATTATGCTTTATAAACAATTTTTTTAATAAATCTAAAGCATCTTTTTCATAATCTCCCACAGAATAACTATCTTTTATGGACAAATGACCCACAAAATGATGTGGAGCTGCTGCCAATTCTGAAGCATCAGGTTTGGCAGTACCAATCGCCATTTCTTGGAAAAACTGACGACTATCACAAGATAGAATCTCCGTTTGGAGTTGATTAGCCAATTCAATAGCCAAACCCGTTTTTCCTGATGCCGTTGCACCTGCAATAATGATAAGTTGTTTTGTTGGCATTTGTTTTATAAGAAATATGTAATTTAAATGAATACGGACTATGAAATCACCAATCCTAATCCTGTTTTTACTATTATTTTTAATCGCTAGTGCTTGTCAAGATAGTGCAAGTACTACAACAGATCAAGCATCAACCAAGGAAAAAACAGAAGTCAATCAACTAATGGCAAAATCATCAAGCAACGAAATTAAGGTAAATAATGCATTACCCCAAGCTGCTGGCATGGAGAAACGAACTATTCCCTCCAAAGATGGACTTGAAATGACCCTCAATCTCTGGCATCAAGATCCTAAAAATGCAGTATTTGTGCTATGTCATCAGGCAGGTTCTAGCAAAGAGGAGTATGACCAAATTGCAAAGAAACTCACTAAAGAAGGCTATAATTGTATGGCTTTGGATCAACGTTCTGGTGGGGATAAACTTGGTGGAGATAATGAAACAGCAAAACGAGCAGAAGCAGCAGGTAAGTCAATGGTTTATCTGGAGGCGGAGCAAGATATAGTGTCAGGTATTGATTATGCTCATGCTTTGTATAAAAAGGATATTATTTTGGTAGGTAGTTCGTATTCTGCTTCTTTGGCTTTGAAAATAGGGAATATGCATGATAAGGTAAAAGCGGTGGCTGTTTTTAGTCCTGGAGAATATTTTCCATCAAAAAGTCCTAGCTTTATTCAAACAGCTATGAAGGATTTTTCTAAGCCTTTGTTTATCTCTTCTTCTAAGTCAGAGTCCCTAGATTTGAAGAAGTTTTTGGATATTGCCAAGAGTGATATTAAAGTGCATCACATCCCTAAATATGATGGTGTGCATGGTGCAAGGGCTTTGTGGGGAAATACGGATGCCTCAAAGGATTATTGGGCGGCGTTTAATGGTTTTTTGGCGGAGGTGTTGAAAT
>JAHDFT010000434.1 GCA_020628015.1 Bacteroidota bacterium | reverse complement strand
TCAAATAATTATGAAAAACAATAGTCTTTATCTTGTGTTTATCACTTAGTAACAAACAAAAAATAAATTAGGCATGTTTGTTAGGTTAATTTGTGGCTAGACGAGGCAAAAAACGTAGGCGATGCGAGCATCGGCGAGGCTTTTTAACGAAGTATAGCCACAAATTAAACAACAAGATGTCGGTTTATTTTTTAGCTGTTACTTATTACATTGTAATGTGGTAAAAAAATAAACTAAAAAACATGTATATTCAGAAAAACTTTAGCCTAATAAGAATTTTGCGATTTTCTGGGGGGCATATTCTTTGGATTACTGCTTGGAGTACCTTCGTGGCTGTTATCCATGAATTGACCCACTCTCCTTGGCTACATATTCCTTGGCTGCCCGTGTCTATTATTGGTACTGCTGTTGCCTTTTATGTGGGTTTTAAAAATAACCAAGCCTATGACCGACTTTGGGAAGCCCGTAAAATATGGGGTTCCATTGTTAATAGTAGTCGAGCTTGGGGGGCTGCTGTGAAAGGATTTGTAGGTAATCAATTTACAGATGAAAATTATAGTGAAGAAGAAATCTATCACTTTCGAAAAAAAATGATCCATCGACATATTGCCTGGTTGTATACTTTGCGTAATCAATTGTTGATTCCCACATCTTGGGAACATATCAATCAAGGAAAACATGTAGCTAGAGCAACTAAAAAGCGAAGGGAAGCACTTGGAGTAGGCTTATTTAAAGATGGAATAACAGAACAAGAACTCAGAGAGTTTTTACCGCCTGATGAATATGACCGATTGATTAATTATAAAAACACCGCAACACAAATTATTGACCAACAGGCGCAGGATTTGAGTTGTTTGAGAGAACGCAAGCTAATTGATGATTTCCGTCATATGGAATTACAGAAGATTCTATACGATTTTTATGTACATCAAGGAAAAGCAGAACGAATCAAGAAGTTTCCATTACCTCGTCAGTATGGTAGCATGAGTTTCGTTTTCGTAGGGATTTTTATTTTCTTATTGCCATTAGCTTTGGTGACAGAATTTCACAAGTTAGGAGATTATGGGGCTTGGTTATCTATTCCTTTTTCTGTACTAGTAGCTTGGGTTTACCTCATGATGGAGCTAGTAGGAGATTATTCCGAAAATCCTTTTGAAGGACTAGGCAATGATATTCCAATGCTCTCTCTTTGCCGGGTCATTGAAATTGACCTTCGACAAATGTTGGATGAAGAAAATATTCCTGGACCTATAGAAGCGGTGAATGGAGTATTGATGTAATGAGGGATTTTGTTTGGCTATAATGGTGAAAAAATAGGAGACTTATGCTATTTTTTCACCATTGCTAAACAATTTCTGTTGTCCAATGTTGCTTTTTTGCATCACTTGGATAATAATGTGGTTGATGTATGCATATGCTATAATTGACCATATTTCATCGTCAATCCCATGTCTACTAGCAAATCAATAATCAATCTTGTTTGGCTCAAAAGAGATATTCGCATAAGAGATCATGCCCCCTTATACCATGCCCAACAGTCCGATTTACCTTATCTAATCATTTATTTATTAGAACCTTCCCTCATTAAATATCCAGATACCTCCTTACGACATTTACAATTCATTTACCACTCCATTTTTGCTTTCAATCAACAACTAGAACACTATCAACAACAAGTACAGCTCTTTTATGGCGAAGCTCTTGATGTATTTCAATTTCTAATTGAACAATTTGATATACAAACTGTTTTTAGCCATCAAGAAAGTGGTGTAGAGGTGACTTGGAACCGAGACAAAGCTGTTAAGCAACGCTTACAGAATGAAGGAATTGGATGGCAGGAGTTGCAACGAGATGGTATTGTAAGAGGAATTCGTAATCGAGAAGGCTGGGATCAGCAATGGCGAGCGAATATGAAAGCTCCCATTATTCAAAATACTTACAATAAGCACCAAGTGGTTAACATCTTCCCACATCCTTTTTCATTACCTCCTGATTTACAAAAAGAGTTAAACAACTATCCTAAAGTCTTTCAACCAGCAGGAGAATTAAATGCATGGCGTTATCTGCGATCTTTTGTAACAGAAAGAATCCTTAATTACCATCGCCACATTTCTAAACCTGCTCAAAGTCGCTTGTCTTGCTCTCGTTTGTCCCCTTATTTGGCTTGGGGCAATATTAGTTTAAGGCAGGTTTATCAATATGTGCAGCAACATCCACATAAACGTCAGTATCCAAGAGCTTTCCGAGCTTTTTTGACTCGTTTAAAATGGCATTGTCATTTTATACAAAAGTTTGAGGTAGAATGTACTTATGAAACGCTCTGTGTAAATAGAGGTTATGAATTACTCGAACATAAGGAAAATCAAGCATTCATTAAGGCATGGCAAGTAGGACAAACAGGTTTCCCGATGATAGATGCCTGTATGCGTTGTGTGCAAACAACAGGATGGATTAATTTTAGAATGCGAGCAATGTTGGTTTCTTTTCTATGTCACCAACTTGATCAAGATTGGCGAAAAGGAGTGTATCATCTTGCTCAACAATTTTTAGATTATGAACCAGGGATTCATTATCCACAATTCCAAATGCAGGCAGGGACTACAGGAACCAATACCATCCGAATGTATAATCCTGTCAAACAGTCTAAAGATCATGATCCTCAAGGGGAATTTATTAAAAAATGGCTCCCAGAATTGGAAAATGTGCCAGTCATCCACATTCACGAACCTTGGAAAATGACTGCAATGGAGCAGATTTTTTGTGGGGTAACTATCGGAAAAGACTATCCTCGACCAATTGTTGATCTCAAATCAAGTAGCCAAAAAGCACGAGAAAAGATTTGGGGGCATCGAGATCATACGTTGGTAAAAGCGGAGAAAAAACGCATTTTACTAACTCATGTTAGAAAAAAATAATTACATTACAAATCAGATCATTAGTGATGGATTAGAAATAATAAAGGATATGACTGAATTTATTTCTGTTCCATCACTTACCATCAATCAAAAATATATGCACCTAGATCAAGCAGCGATCAAAACAATGAATCGCATTAAACGCCTCAATATCATTAATTCCATCACAGGAATTAAGCCTGCCAATCTAATCGGAACCATCTCCAATGAAGGAGTTCCCAATCTTGCCATTTTTAGCTCCATTGTGCATTTAGGAAGTAATCCAGCCATTATTGGTATGATTACCCGACCAACACAAGAAGTTCGTCGGCATACACATGAAAATATTCAAGCAAATGGTTACTATACCATCAATCACATCCATCCCAATTTTATCCAAAAAGCCCATTTCACTTCTGCGAAATTTGAAGCGGAAGTGTCTGAATTTGATGCCTGTCAACTAACAGAGGAATATTTATATGATTTTAAAGCTCCTTTTGTCCAAGAAAGTCGCTTGAAATTGGGGATGCAGTTTCTTGAAGAAATATTGATTCCCATTAATCAAACAGTGTTGATTATAGGGGAAATAAAGCATTTGATTATTCCTGATGAGGTCGTGAGTGAGGAGGGTTATATTGATTTGGCGGAGGTGGATGCTGTTGGAATTTCGGGTTTAAATCGTTATTATGCACTAGAAAAAATTGGTGAGTTTCCTTATGCTAGAGTGGGGGACTTACCCGATTTTGATAATGAATAAAATGCCTTCAATCCTCCATTATGATTTCAATTTTTCTAGTAGACGACCATCCAATCGTCAGAGATGGACTAAGAGCGATTTTGGAAACCCAAACCGATTTCCAAATCGTAGGAGAAGCCAATAATGGACAAGAAGCCCTAGAAAAATTACCAGAAACTCCAACCGAAATCATACTCACCGATCTAGGAATGCCCAAAATGGACGGTGTACAACTCCTTCAAGCCCTCCAAAAAGCAAAACAAGCCTACAAAGCCATCGTTTTCACCGTTTTTGATACCGATGAACGTATTCTAAAAGCCATCAAAGCAGGTGCCAAAGGCTACCTCCTTAAAGGAGCTGACCGACAAGAGATTTTCAACGCCATCCGAATCGTCCACCAAGGCGGTTCCCTCCTCCAACCAAGCATAGCCGAGAAATTATTCGACCGTATGCGTGATCCCATCGACAAGCTTTCCCCTAGAGAAATAGAAGTCCTCCAACTCATCGCCAAAGGACAATCCAATAAAGAAATCGCTCAAAATCTATTCATCTCCGAACGGACTGTCAAATTCCACGTCAGCTCCATCCTAAGCAAATTAGGCGTAAAAAATCGAACCAAGGCCGTTCAAGCAGGAGTGAAAAGAGGGATTATTGTGATAGATTAAGTGAGACAACTTTGCTATTCTATTTTTCTTTTCTTAAAACCGACCTTATGAATTTTAGGTGAAATCCTTCCAAAATCCGTTAAGCACAAAATACTGTTTGAGCGTAGCGAGTTTATTTTGTGTAGGATTTTGGAAGGATTTCGCCGTTAAAAAATTCATACAGTCTTGATTTTTGCTTCTTTTGATCAAGCAAAAGAAGATTCAGTAGTGATCAAGGGAAGAAATAAATGATGTGCCATCAAATTGATACCTAACCTAGCATCAGTTTATTGCTGATGCTTGAAACTTTTACCAAATCTTATAACGAACCTGTACTAAAGTCCAGTATAAAAACTATACCTGTGCCAGATGCGTGTGTGTGC
>JAHDFT010000433.1 GCA_020628015.1 Bacteroidota bacterium | reverse complement strand
AAAAACGACAAAATAGACATTGGCAGCAGTAGAGAGAACTACAAGCATTTTTATTCTAACTGATAAGCAGAATGTCCAGTTTGCCATAAAGTAAAAGCAAAAGTATTCGCAAATATTTCAAGCTTTTTTCTACCAACATTTCCTTTACCATGTCCTCCTTTGTAATCGACCAAAAACAAAATAGGTTTATCTGATTGTTGATAGGCTTGTAGTTTGGCAGCAAATTTTGCAGGTTGCCAAACTACTGTTCTAACATCATTTATTCCTGCCGTTACTAAAGTTGCAGGATAAGCCTCCCCTTTTTCAATATGTAAGTAGGCATCCATTTCAAAACGTGCTTTGAATTCTTCTGGATTTTCGACTGTCCCAAATTCTTTTACACCATTTGCCCCATTGGGTGCATTTTCAGAACGTACTGGATTCATTACACCCATCATAGTAATTACTACAGCAAATAAATCTGGTCTTTCTGTCATTGCTCTTCCAACAAGAATACCTCCTGCACTTGACCCCCAAATCGCCAGGCCTTGCTTGGATGTGTATTGCTTATGAATCATATATTCAGCACAGGCGATTAAATCTTTCCAGGAATTTGGTTTAGTTGTTTTTTTTCCACCATTATGCCATGCTATTCCCTTTTCTCCTCCACCTCTAACATGTGCCCAAGCCAAGATGCCTCCTTCTTCTGTGAATAATAAAAAATTGGGGTTAAAAAATGGATTGCTAGAATTTCCATAGGCACCATAACCAAAAATGATTACAGGATGTTTCCCATTCATTACTAGCCCTTTTTTATGAATAATGGATAAGGGTACTTCCTCACCATCATGGGACTTTACCAAGACTTCCTTGACAATAAGCTCTTCAAACTCAGGAAATGGAACGCTTGGAACAAGATTCGCTTCTTCAAAAGTGTTGCTTGAAAAAGTATATTGATATCTACATTTGTTATTTACCCAACCCATTGTAGTAAGCCATAATTCAGGGTATTTTGCTCCTTTTGATTCCAGAGCAATACGACCTGCTTTTATCGGTAAGACGATCTCTGTTTCTATTCCATCTTTTAAATGATACAGTTTTGCCTCTACACCATTTTTATAAGTCACATAAAATAATCCATCAATGGTGATGACCATATTTTGTATGACTTCCTCTTTTTTTTCAGGCACTAAAACTATGGGATGGGTAAAATCTGGCTGATCTAGGGAGGTTTTGCAAATCTTAAAATTAGGTGCATTTTTTCCTGAAATAAAGACCAACTCATTTTCTTTTATGATGCGAGCAACGACTTTATCGGCTTTAGAAAAGAGTAATTTCCAATCAAACTTCTGCTCTTCTGGATTCACCATTTTGGCATAATAGTTATCTTGAAACCTAGATGCCCCACCTATTCTAATTAATAAATACTTACTATCTTGATGATCAAAAATGGTTTTGGGCAAATCCTCTGGTTGAATATTAAATTCTGGATTATTGGTAGCAGAGAATATATCATTTATGTGATGGGCATTTTGACCCAGTTTATAATAAACAGATTTCGTATTTTTTAGGCAATCCATTGACCGCTTATCTACAACTGGATGATGTGAATAGAAGAAGCCTGAATTATCAGGAAGCCAATTTACATAATCCCTATGCTCCGTTTGACAATTTGTGATTAAATCAGGAAGTAGTGATTTTGTAGCCACATCCATGATAATCATTTCAGAAAATTCTTCTCCATCTTTAGTTAGACTTATGACTATCTTTTCTCCATACCAATCAGGAAAAACGAAATTAATGACATAAGTAAATCCTGATTTTGGTTTATAGTTTGCTGGATCATATAATAATTCTTCCTTAGCTGAAAAGTCTTTTCGATAATATAATTTTGCATAATTTTCTCCTCCCACTTTTTTTAAATAGAAATAATGATCGTCTTTTGTTACTTTCAAGGAAGTAATCGTATGGGATTTTCTTTTATCAAATTCCAGTTGCTTGTCTATTAAGTATTGTCTTCTCGGAATTTTATTTAAAACATTACTTGTGTGATTACTTTGTTGCTTTAGCCAATTTTGTACCTCCATATCTTCCAAGTTTTCTAAGTTCCGATAATGATCTTCGACTTGAAAACCATGATAGGTTTCTACAACTAATTGACTGGGTGCTGGTGAAGGTTTGGATGGATATTTCATTTTTGAATTTTTATTTATTATTATTTAATTCTTTTTGCTTACCTAATACTCCCTCTCGCTCGCCTTACCCTTACATCTGCTCCAATGTCCCAAGCTACTGTCAGTCCCAAGCGTTGTCCCTGCCACAAGCGTTCATAGGCATTTGTAAAAGTTGGCAAGGTGGCACCGCCACGATATACCGCTAGTTCAAATAGGTTTCGGACATTGAAAGAGACTTGTAAACGATCACTTAAAAATTGGCGACTTAACCCAGCATTTATGCCATAATAGGGTTCTCGATAATATTGTAAATAACCCTGAGTTCCATAGTAGAAAAAGGTAGCCTGTAGTCTAATATCTAATGGTAGCTTTCCTCGAATACCTAATTCACCAGTAAAATTTTGAAAAGAATTTCCAAAATCAACCCCTTCATAGAATCCTCTTTGTTTAAATTCTGCAATTCGAGCTTCCCCATTCAACTGCCAGCCCTTGAATGGCTCGTAAGTCAAAGTTAATCCAGCTACAAGAATCCGTTCTTGATCCAAATTGATGGGAAAATAGGTTACTAAACCGCTACTGTCTTGTAATACTTGGGTATCATAGAAACCATCAATATAATGCGCTTTAAGGGATGGAGATACGGTTAGCCTATCGTCTTTATAAATCATTTTCAATTCGATTAGGTCTCTAAAACTAGGGTCTAAATCTGGGTTTCCAAATTGTAATTCATTTGGATTGTCTACCCCACCAAATGGATTTAATTGCCAAAATCCTGGACGTTGAATTCGTTTACTATAACCTAAACTAGCATTGATTTTTTCTGAAAATTTATAGCTGACGGTAGCTGATGGAAATACCCAATTGTAAGCCTTTTTAATGTCTTCGGTGTCCGCTTTGGTGTCTTCTACTTTAATATTGGTATACTCACTACGCAATCCTAATTGAATGCCCCACTTATCTTTTTCCAGAGCATATTGTATATAAGCCGCTGCAATGCGTTCATAATAATCTACCAAATTTTCAAGGTCTCGGTAAACCATAAAATTATCTGTCAGTTTTTCTTCTGCGAGGTAATCACTAGAGATGATTCGCATCTCTCCTCGTAAACCCATTTCCAATTTCCCATTTTCTCCTAGCTTTTGTTCATAATCTCCTTGCAATAGATAATCATTACTAGATTCGATGTCTCGTGTTCTCAGTTGAAAAGCTTCTGACATCGTGGGAAATTGCTCATTCATAATGGTTAATTCCTGTTCATCATTATCCCAAAAATCGTTTTGAAACAAGATAAAAAATTGACTCCCTTTTGTAGCAAGCTCCTGTGTCCAAGCGACTTCAATCTGGTGATAATTCTCAGGCTCTAGGTAATCATAAGTTTGTAACCAATCTTGCTGTAGATTTTCAGCATCATCGCTATACCTATAATTTACGGTAGATAGGTCATCATTGGTTTGATGGTAATAGGAATAGGAGGCACTCAATGTCGTTTTTTCAGTTGGACGAAAATCCAAGCCTACAAATGCATTCCCTGCTTTATCATTTCGATCTTGTACCAAGTCTTCAACTAATATTTGGGTGCCAGTAGGCAATTGACTAGTTCGCCTAGCATTACCCACACTAAAATAATTGGAATATCTCAATCCACCATTTCCGAAGAATGTCCACTTGTTTTTGGTACTGGAAAAACTTCCATTGAGTTTATAATCTGCTGGTACGCCTACAGAAGCACTTACTTGTCCACCCCAGTTTTCTACGCTTTGATCTTTCAGAATAATGTTAATAATTCCTGCATTCCCTGCTGCTTCATAACGGGCTGAGGGATTGGTCATAATTTCAACTTTTGCGATATTGGATGCAGGAATCCCCTGTAAGGCATTATTATCAGCCAGCGCAGATGGTTTGCCATTAATCAATACTTTAACTCCAGAATTACCACTTAAGCTAACTACACCATCTTCAGATACATTGACCATTGGAACATTATCCAGCACCTCATTAGCAGTTCCTCCTTGTGAGACAATATCTGCGCCCACATCAAATATTTGCTTATCCAATTTTAAAGTCATTCGACTTCGTTCGGCCGTAACGGTTGCTCCTTCAAGTTCTACGGCAGAACTGACCATTTTAATATCCCCAAGATCATAATCGGCACTAAGCTCTAATGTGGTATCTTTTGCAGTAAACCCTATAAACTCAAATTGGAGTTTGTATTGACCTTTTGGCAAACGGAGTGAAAATTTTCCAGTACTGTCTGTAATGGCTCCTGTTACCAATAAATCCTCGCTGTCAAAAGCAGAGACGGTGGCAAATTCCAATGGTTCATTGTAAGCCGCATCAACAATACGTCCTGAAAGGTCAACTTTAGCAGTCAAGGTAGTCGCTGAAAGACTAGTGGAAATGGCTAACGTTAAAAGGATAAAATAGCACCTCGTAAAGATTAAGCCATGTAGAGATCTGGTTTGATTCATATTTTTTTGTTTGGATCAATGAATAAATATGTAGAGACAAGGCATGGCTAGATCAGAC
>JAHDFT010000432.1 GCA_020628015.1 Bacteroidota bacterium | reverse complement strand
CGAGGAACCCGTCCTAACGATTATAGCAGCAAATTAAACAACAAGATGTCGATTTTTTTAGCTGTTACTAAGTCAGAGGGAAAAATAGGTGGGTTAGAGATAATAAGTGATGGATTAAAAATAATTCAGGCAAAATAGACTTTCAATTATTGAGTCCAAGGCAAAGTGTAAAATATCGTACATACATGAAATATATGTGATTTTGCAACACAGTATTAGGCTAAATAATAAAGGGTATTGGTTTTATTACTAAGTAAAAATAACAAAGCTAATGCCATATTTTTAGTATCAAATTGAAATGAATGTGCTTTTTTAACTAAGTAGTAAGTCAAGTGATGGATTAAGCGTAAAACCTATGGTCGAATTTATTTTTACTCCACCACTAATTCTAAAGATGGATCCCAATAAACTTTTTTAAATTCTTGTATCTGATCGTCAATAACTTTAATGCCTTCATTTTCTAGGAGCTGTTGCATCGTATCTGCATCCCCGAAATGATGTTTTCCTGTAAGTACGCCATTCCGATTCACCACTCGATGTGCAGGTACTTGGAATCCAGCAGTATGAGAATTATTCATTGCCCAACCAACCAAACGTGCAGAACGTGCTGCTCCTAAATATTTGGCAATTGCACCATAACTCGTTGCCCGACCATAAGGAATTTGTCGGACAACTTCATAAACACGCTCATAGAAACTTTGTTGATCGGCCATTGTTGAGAAATTGAGGGGTGTTATAAAAAATTACACAGGCACCACCATCCAGTATTGTTTTAACTCTTCTACCCTTTTGCGATTGGCATCAGATTGGGAAAGAATATTGTACTTTTCAGGATCAGCAATCATGGCCACCAAAGACCAAAACTCATCCGTAGATAAATCCTTGAAAGCCTTACGATAATAGAACTTGGCTCCTTGTGCAAAACCATTAATCGTTCCTTTTTTGGTATTACCTAAATAAACCTGATTGATAAATAAATGCAGTTGCTTATTTTTATTCACCATAGGATCAAAAGCATAATAGGCAATAATGTTTTGATTAAAATCGTGTAATATAGGTACATAGCGATCTTTAAAGTAATAATCAACCAAATGACGGGTAATGGTAACTACATATTGATTGCTATCCCCTTTCTCCTCAGAAATGCCAGCATGATCGAAGAAGCTAGGGTCTACGACAGCAATTAATATATCTCTCTGTTCTTTAGAAAGATCTCCTAATTCCAGATATGAAGAATCTCTTTGCAAAACAGTATCCACAATTTGAGGGATTTGCTGCCTTGCAGTATATACTACCAATGCACAGTACAGTAAAGTTAGTACTGCAAAGGTGAGCAACACTACGAAAATAATTTTCCGCATAATACAGTTATTTGACAGACGAAGTATAAAATACTAAAAATGGCTAGAAACGCAATATCTTATGATGAACTTAGTTGCAGGATGTTAATTTAAAATAATGTAGACAGACGATTTTTTATGGAGCAGGATCAAATAAATTTTATATGAATAGGGCGAAAAGGATTGATTTTATTATTTTTCAGTACTATTATAGTGATCAATAGGGGAATCAAAAGGAATCATCTTTTTTGTCTAATTCTGAGGATGAATTGATTTTTTACTCTCAGAAAACACCAATTTAATAATATTTTCTTGATTTTTGCAGAATGTAATTTAAAATCATTATTAATAATCAAGCTGTTATTCTATTTAAGGGGTACTAGAACAGGGATATTTTATACGATAAAAAAATAATGCCATG
Organism: Bacteroidota bacterium; assembly: GCA_020628015.1. Taxonomy (GTDB): domain Bacteria; phylum Bacteroidota; class Bacteroidia; order Chitinophagales; family UBA2359; genus JAHDFT01. The sequence goes on along the minus strand of JAHDFT010000432.1, from coordinate 2,921 downwards.
ATAAAAATCAAAGCTGGGCGACTCAATAACCTTTCAGATGCTCGTTTTTTTTCTACTTTTAGTGAATGGTTGGGTTTCGATTGTGATCCGCTGTCTTCCAAAGCTTTGGATATTGTGAAGGCTAAGGAAATGATGGCTTGGGTCACAGGGCCTAGAATTATTGGAGAGTTTGGAGATGCGCCTACGGCTATTATTAATCAATATGCGACTAATTTGATGCTAGATAGTATTGAGGTCAGTAGTATTCCAGATATGGCTAATTTAGCTACTAATATTAGCTCTATTTATTACCGAATTCCGATTCATACAATAGATAATGCAGCAACCTTAGAAAGGATGCTGGCTAGTTTAGGAGATCAGATTGCTGCTTTTATCCTTTCGTTTGAGAAGGATCAGATAGACTGGGCTAAAGGATATGTCAAAACATTAGGATTATCTTTGTTACAAGATTTGTGTGAATTACATCCTATTATATTAAGTTACCCCTTTAGCCCAGAAAATGTGTTGCCAATCACCCAATTGCTATCCCTTCAAGGTATTGAATTGGTGGGTGGAAATGAAACCCAAATTGGCATTCGATCTTTTGATGAATTAGAACCAATATTAGAAATATTGGAAGTAGCTTAAGCTTTACCTATTACAATTTAATTTCTTCATCCTTATCATTGTGGAAAAGGTATTGTGTAAGGTGGTAATTCTCATTAGAATCAACAACAATCCACTTTTTGAATTTCCAGAACCATTTCCATTGCAAAGAAATCATACCTCTTTTAATAAAAGCTTCTACAAAAGGATGAACCGTTAACCTCAAATTTTTAAAGTTCATTTCTTTGAGCATATAACTCATATTGCTTTCCAATTCATCTACTAATAAAATGGTCGCTTTGACTTTGCCTGTACCTTTGCAACAAGGACAACGCTCGGCGGTAGAGATTTTGATTTCGGGGCGAGTGCGTTCTCTAGTAATCTGCATCAGACCGAACTTGCTAAGAGGGAGAATGGTGTGTCTTGCACGATCTTCTTCCATAGCCTCTTTCATCCGGCGGAAAATCATTTTTTTGTGATCAGGGTCTCTAACATCAATAAAATCAATGACGATCAAGCCACCTAAGTCTCGTAAGCGAAGTTGTCTAGAAATCTCATTGATGGCTTCCAAATTCACCGTAATCGCATTGGTTTCCTGATTGCTATTACTCCCCATTTTATAACCACTATTCACATCAATAACATGCATGGCTTCGGTATGCTCAATAACCAGATAAGCCCCACTAGGCATATTAACCGTCTTACCAAAAGAAGATTTGATACCTCTATTGACCTTGAAATAATCAAAAATAGGTGTACGCTTATTGTAATAAGAAACTTGTCGTTCTTTGCCTGCCCCTGGTTCTGCTGAGTAAATAAAAGCTTTAAGTTCTTCGGTCAATTCTCGATCATTCACCATGATCTTATCAAAAGGTACATGCATAAAATCTCGCAAAATACCTGCTGATTTATTGGTTTCACTCAATACTTTTTCTGGAGGGGCAGCGTGTTGCAGCTCTTCATAAATTTTTTGCCATTTATCAATTTGCCGCTTGATGTCATTCTGAATTTGATTGGCTTTTTTACCTTCCGCAGCAGTACGAACAATCATACCATAATTTTCAGGGCAGATGGCTGTAGCAATTTCTGTCAATCTTTTTCTTTCATCAGGAGATTTGATTTTCTTGGAAATAGATATACTTCGCCCAAAAGGTGCGACAACAACGTATCGACCAGCGAGTGTAATTTCACAAGTTAAACGAGGACCTTTAGAGGAAATGGGTTCTTTGAGTACTTGAACAAGAAGGTGATCCTTTTTACTCAATACTTCTTCAATTTTACCCGTTTTAACAATATCTGGTTCTACAGGAAAGTTAGAAAGAGAAGAGGTTTGCCATTTATCTTTTTGAATATTGGCCACATATTTACGAAAAGACTTGACCTGCGGACTGAGATCTGTATAATGTAGAAAAGCATCTTTTTCAAAACCAATATCGACAAAAGCCGCATTAAGTCCTGGTACGACTTTTTTTACTTGACCTACATATATATCTCCTACAGAAAAATCTTTATTTGATTTTTCTTGATGAAGTTCGACTAAAACTCCTTCTTCCACCATTGCGACTTCCACACCAGAAGGAGTTGCATTAATAATTAATTCTCTGCTCAAAATAAATGAATTTGGAAATCATGAGCAGCAAACGAGAAACAAGCTGATATAGGAATACTACTCTATTTTCGTTTATCTGCGAAAACTAGAAATAAGCTTTTTCTCTGTGTTGTACAAAAAGGGGACTGAGATAGATAGTAAATGCGTTTATTTGCATCAAATACAAATAGCATAAAATATAGGAGTAGACATACGTTTATATGCGAAAGGATAGTAAATTAGTAAATGTAATTTACTATCCTTTCAATAATATTAGTAACAAGCAAAAAATAAATTAGACCTATTTGTTCGGTTAATTTGTAGCTAGACACGAGGCAAAAAACGTAGTCGATGCGAGCATCAGCGAGGCTTTTTAACGAAGTATAGCGGCAAATTAAACAATAAGATGGCGGTTTATTTTTTAGCTGTTACTCAGTATGGATATAGATTACTAGATTAATACAAATACTTATCAATACTTTACAGAAATAGATACTGTATTTTATTTGTTTTTTAGAATAGCGACAAATAGAATAGGTAGTATATCTAAGAGATTTCTATGCTCTTTATGATATAGTATCAATTTTTGTACCTGCTTAAAAAACAAGTGAATAATAAGTGTTTGTTTTGATTTAACTATAGATTAAGTTTTTTAGTGTCAGTAATAAAATTTACCTCTAGTATACTTTATTACTGATATTAAAAGAACCTAAAGAACAAGTGAAAAATAAATTTACAAATTTCGGTT
>JAHDFT010000431.1:3229-4702 GCA_020628015.1 Bacteroidota bacterium | reverse complement strand
CTAACCTACTCAAACACCGCCACCGCCCTAACCGGGGATCCAGTCCCCCCTCTAATTTTCAAGGGCAGACCAATAAACCGAAATCGTCCTTGACCTAGTAATTGATCGAGATTAATAAGATTTTCGTAGTGGGTAAAATTCATCCGTCCACATATTTTATGCACCTCCTTATTGGAGATTCCTGATACACCAGGTGACATGGTTTCTACCCCAAAAGCAGCAATACCTTGTTCACCCAACCAAATGGCCGCTGCTGCGGTAATCCCTGGCCCATTCGCCCAGTTATCCGTACCAAAATACCGTTCATAATGCCTAGTACAAAGTAAAACCGTATCTCCCTTTTGGATTTGCTGACCACTTGCTTGTAATTGTGCTTGTATTTCTTTCGTATCAATTAATTCTCGCAAGCCTTTATAACTAAAATCCAAACAAATCCCAGAGGTATAAAACATCGACAAAGGCATTTTATCAATAGATTGCTCCCGATATTCCTTTCCCATATGATTGATCGCATCAACATGACTCCCTGTATGTTCCCCCAATTCCAATTTATAAACGCTAGGGGTTTGCGTTGTTGGATTTTCTATGCCTTCCCATTCTTCATGAGTATTGTGTACCTGCACTTTTACTTGCGGTAAGCCCTTATATACAGGCATTCCTGGGAAGATTTCTTGGCTTAGGTCTATTATTTGCATGTGCTTTTTATTGTTTTTTCAAATCCCCTTCCACCCCCAACAACCACTCTTTCTGCATCTCCTTATCTGGCACTCTCAAACCCCGATATTGACCAATAATATCAAAGACATCCTTACCAGCATAACCCAACTGAATCATAATCGCTCCTGCTAATAAAGAAGAACGACCAATCCCCATCCGACAATGCATGACCAATCGTTGACCTTCCCTGACTTTATGGGTCAATTGGGTGACTAAATTTAAAAAGGCCCTTTTGCTTTGAGGAACATTAATATCTTCAATCGGAAAATGGTAAAATTCCATCTCAGACTGCCTACAAAGTGCCGCTTCTTCAGTCAATTTTAATTCCTTCATTTCTGCTAAGGTTAAAAGGCAAACTAGCCCATCTACGCCCCTGCTTTTTAAGCCTTTCATTTCACCCGTTAACCAGTCATTACCTCTAGGTCTAGCCATCGTTCCTATTCGTTGATGACCAATTTGCGCTTCATTGATCCAGTATATTTTTGAAGTCATAGGGTTTGTTTTAATGGTTGTTTATTGTTCATCGAGTAGGATTTATCGCTACCCTGTGTATGCCAATACACCCCCAATTTTCCATTCAATTACTCGATGTCTTTAATATTTTCGACCACCTTATTGACCCCAATGTATTGGTGATTCTTGGTCATAAGCTTGGCAACAAGGGTGCGCTCGGGCGCAATGCCATGATCGGAGTGAATCATAAGGGTGCGCTCGGGCGCAATGCCATGATCGGAGTGAATCATAAGGGTGCGCTCG
>JAHDFT010000431.1:0-3129 GCA_020628015.1 Bacteroidota bacterium | reverse complement strand
AAGGGTGCGCTCGGGCGCAATGCCATGATCGGAGTGAATCATAAGGGTGCGCTCGGGCGCAATGCCATGATCGGGATGAATCATAAGGGTGCGCTCGGGCGCAATGCCATATGGTGGATTAGAAATAAAGAGACAGAGATAATCTGAACTAAAACCTACTTACCAAAATAGAGCCGTTTGTCCTTATTATAAGCTCTCAAAGCTGCTTTGTCTTTTGGTGGCGTAGGATGTTCTTGAGGAGGAGACCAGAGGAAGGCATAATCACAGATACACCAATAATTAACGACCTCATCTAGTAGGAGTGGCTCCTTACCTATACGGATTCGATATTTATTGATTCTGCGAAATTTACGGTTGTAGAAAGCACGAGAATAGCCTTTGTCTTTTACAAAGCCGTGCTTTTTAAATGATCGTGACATAATTGCAAGTTTGGTTACTTACAAGGTGTCATAGTCATTGTATACTGCCATATTGGGAGATTTGGTGAATGAATGAAGTTTTGTGATATAATTGACAGCTAAATATACAAGTTTTTTGTTTAGGAAGGGAGAGAGATTGGTGATTTTTTGTAGTCTCTATGAATAAGGGAGCATCATTGTCTTGTGGGATATTGTCGAGTCCTTGCTCGCAAGGACTGTAGACTATATTGAAGACCGATACCAATCTGGAATAACCCTCCTAAAATCCTTATACCAGCCCATCACCAGCTTCGTTTGCTCCCTCATGACCTTTAGCTCAGACTCCCCATAGCCTTTTGCCCAAGCGAATCCGCCCAGTTGATTAGAGGCGATATATAAAGCCATGAGTTCAAAAAATAGCTGTGGTGGCTCCCCCTCAAAATAGCCCTGTAGCATTCCATTGGAAAATAAGGTAGATTCCATAGTATTCCAAGGCATTCGATTCCATTCCTCCCAAGGATCACCATAGTCTAAGCGATTAAAGTCGATGACACCGATTTTATTATCGGGGGTAAGGAGCATATTGCCGATGTGGTAATCGCCATGATGGAAGCATTGCGGTCGGTCGAGGAGTAGATGGCGATTAGTATTGAGGTAGTTGATGACCTGGTGGGCATTTTTGAATTGTTCACCGCAATTGTGATAGTTGCGAATATTGCGATCTATTTTTTTGTTGAAATAACTTGGCCAATCTCTATAATTGGGAAGACTATTAATGCCATGTTGGTGGATTTTTGCCAATATTTGCCCTGCTTCTAAACCGAGTTCATATTGTTTTGCTGGGGGGATTTGGTGGATGTGGTCGAGTAGGGGAGTACCTGTGATCCAGGTGAATAGGCGAAAGCTGTTTTGTCCCTCATTACATAGTCCCGTTTGGACAAGCTGGGAGGTGTTGGCTAATGGAGGGAGCTTTTCTAGCAGTTCATACAGCTCTTTGTCTGCTTCAAAATCTTCTGGATCGGATAGGCGAAGGAGGTATTTTGTGCCTGTATCTGTTTCGATAAGGTATTTTTGGTCTTTTGACCAGCCTTCGGTGATGGTTCGGAGGATTTTGTGGGACGGGAGGGGCATTCTGCTTGTTGATTTATAGGTTTGTTTTCATAGTCATGTCAAATAAAAAGAAGGATGATCAATTTATCTCCACTATTTAGTATATTTGTTTTTACAAATGTAGTAAAAATGAATGATTTTTTTTACATTCACCTACCAACAATCATTAATTACCCAAAATCCAAACCAAATGAACAAAATTTTACTAGTATTAATAACTGGGCTAATCACTTGTAATGCCTTTGCTCAAGACACCATCACCAATCAATTAAAAACGGCTTATAAAGCCAAGCAATATGATCTCATTATCGCAGAGCATAAAGAGCAAGTAAAAACATATCCAGCAAAAGCAATTTACTATGTAGGTATGGCTTATTATCACAAATCTTTAGATAATGAGTGTTTAAAACTGATGAATTTAGCCATTACTAAGGACAATACAGACCCCAAAGTATTTTTCACCAAAGGAATGGCATTAAATTATCTAGGCAGATTTGACGAAGCCATCCAATCTTTTAATAATGCCATCGAGTTAGATAGTACGAATTCCAATACTTATGCTGCTTTAGGAGATGCCTATTTCCATAAAGAAGCCTTAGATCAAGCACTGATCGCCTATCAAACAGCCATTCAAAAAGACGAGCCAGCTGATCAGCCATTTGTCATGATTCCTCAAATTTATGCCGCACAAAATAATATTGAAAAAGTTTTAGAGTCTTGCTATAATGCAAAGGCGCATATTGATAAATCATCTGATTCCTATCAAACCGTATTGTACAATATTGGTCTCTATTCCTTACTCAGTAGCAACTATGACCAAGCCGAACCAGCCTTAATCGAACTCCTCTCCCTAAGCCCTGATGACTATCAGGCACATGCCAAGTTGATTCAAGTCCATTATGGCAAAAAGGAGTATGAAAAAGCCGAGCCTTATCGACAAAAATTATATGCCGCCTATGACCAAGGCATCCTAGAAGGCAGTTTAAAAGAGATGTTCTGTTTCGACCAATTCAACTGGAAAGACAAATTAGTCCAAGTATTTGAGCGATTTGAAGACAGAGAAGGCGAACTCTATTACAAGCATTTATTCTACATTCTTAACAACAAAACAAACAAAATTGAATGCACCATTCAAACTGAAAATTCCCCTGGTTCAATAGAGTTAGGAGGCCCTAAATATGCTATAGGGATGGATAAAAATAATAGCCACTCCACTTTTGCTTTTATCGAAGCCGATTTTAAATATGCCGATTTAAAGGCAATCGTCATTCAAATCTTAGAAGAGGAAATGAAACCAGTGGCAAGTTCGTTTTACTATGGTAATCAAGAGGAGGAAGCTAAAAAGGAAAGCAAGGAAAAAAGGAAGAAGAAAAGGAAAAGGAATTAAGTGATGAGGAATGCCTACCTTTTTTAACCTTGATTAATAGGATTAACCTGATGCCCTTGATTATTATTTGTCGATTAATTTTGTCACACCAAATCCTCAAACATATAAGCGACCTACTACATTCCCCTTTGAAGGGGGCGAGGGGGATGAACCGCTTATCACAGTTGAATTACAGCCCATTTTAGCCAATGGGAAATATGTACGGGCGGATTCCATATCCGCCCCACTCGCCTA
>JAHDFT010000430.1:3432-4705 GCA_020628015.1 Bacteroidota bacterium | reverse complement strand
ATCAGTATTCCCAAATATAAAAACAGGTAAGCCATGTATAGGACTGCCAAAATCTCAAATCTAAAAAGCACGAATTTGAAGCCACAACCAAAAATAGAACATGCTGATATTCCTCCGCCATTACCGCTCGCCAATATCCCTTTTACCAAGCCTTTTTTGACAGGTAAAGAACTAAGCTATATCCAAGAAGCCGTCCGTACAGGCAAATTATCTGGTGATGGCTATTTTACCAAAAAATGCCACACCTTCTTTGAAAAACGCTATGGTTTCAAGAAAGTCCTCCTAACGCATTCCTGCACCGCAGCCCTAGAATTATCCGCTCTTTTAATGAATATTCAGCCAGGCGATGAGGTCATTATGCCTTCCTTCACCTTCGTTTCCACCGCCAATGCATTTGCCTTGCGTGGGGCAAGCATTCGTTTTGCGGATTGTCAAAGCGATTTGCCGAATATTGATCCAGCAGCGATTGAAAAATTAATCACCAAAAAGACTAAAGCCATTGTTGTTGTACATTATGCAGGTTTGGCCTGTGATATGGAGGCAATTATGGATTTAGCGAATCAATATCAGCTTTTTGTCGTTGAGGATGCTGCTCATGCCATTGATGCCTATTATAAAGATCAACCACTAGGAAGTATTGGTCATTTTGGCTGTTTTTCTTTTCACGATACCAAAAACATTACCGCAGGAGGCGAAGGCGGTTTATTGAGTATCAATGATCCTGCATTTATACAAAGAGCAGAGATTATGCGAGAAAAGGGAACAAATAGGGCGGCTTTTTATCGAGGAGAGGTGAATAAATACGAATGGGTAGACATAGGCTCTTCCTTTTTGCCCTCAGAAACAACGGCAGCCTTTCTATATGCCCAATTAAAGGCTTTAGATGACATTCAGGAAAAACGAAAATACATTTGGAATACTTATTATGAGCTGCTTCGACCACTAGTTGGTGCAGATACCTTTCAAATTCCTATTGTCCCTGAATTTGCGGCTAGTAATGGGCATTTATTTTACCTATTATGTACCAGCAAGCAAAGCCGTCAAAAACTAATCGACTATTTAAAAGCGCAGCATATTTGCGCTGTATTTCACTATATTTCCCTACACAGTTCGCCTTATTTTAAGGATAAACACGATGGGCGAGACTTGCCAATGACGGATCAATATAGTGATCGACTTTTGCGTTTGCCTTTATTTTATGAAATGAACAAAGCAGATATTTTAAGAGTTGTAGAGGAGATTAAAAGGGGATTAACGATTATTGGGTAAGTAA
>JAHDFT010000430.1:0-3332 GCA_020628015.1 Bacteroidota bacterium | reverse complement strand
AAATATTGTTTGTAAATGACCAATAACGACTTTTATTTCCCACCAATAAAGTGTAATTTTGCCCCCAAAAAAATAAAATCCTATATATTATGAGACAAATCAGATTTCGGGAGGCTTTAAGAGAGGCAATGTCGGAAGAAATGCGAAAGGATGACCGAGTATTTTTGATGGGTGAAGAAGTCGCAGAATACAATGGTGCCTATAAGGTGAGTCAAGGCATGTTGGATGAGTTTGGTCCTAAGCGAGTGATTGATACGCCTATATCAGAGCTAGGTTTTGCAGGAGTAGGAGTAGGTGCGGCAATCGCAGGATTGCGTCCAATTGTGGAATTTATGACCTGGAACTTTGCTGTATTGGCTTTTGATCAAATTGTCAACTCCGCAGCGAAAATCTACAATATGTCTGGTGGACAATTTCATTGCCCCATCGTCTTTAGAGGGCCTACTGGATCGGCTGGTCAATTGGCAGCGCAACACTCACAAACCTTCGAAGCTTGGATGGCTAATGTACCTGGTCTAAAGGTGATTTCTGTATCCAATCCTTATGATGGAAAAGGTTTATTGAAATCGGCTATCCGAGATGATGACCCGATTTGTTTCATGGAATCTGAAGTGTCTTATGGCGATATGGGGGAAGTGCCAGAGGAGGAATATTTGATTCCGATTGGGAAAGCCAATATTAGCAGAGCTGGTAAGGATGTCACCATCGTTTCCTACAATAAAATGATGAAAGTGGCTTTGAGTGCGGCTGATGAATTGGCAAAAGAGGGGATTAGTGCAGAAGTAATCGACCTCAGAACCATTCGACCAATGGATTATGCAACGCTAGTAGCTTCGGTCAAAAAGACCAATCGTATGATTGTAGTAGAGGAGGCTTGGCCCTTTGGTTCTGTCTCTACAGAAATCACCTACCACATCCAGCGTCACGCCTTCGATTACCTCGATGCACCAGTCATTCGAATTACAGGTGCAGATACTTCTGTTTCTTATGCCCCTAACTTGGTGAAAGCATTTTTACCAAGCATCGAAAAGGTCGTTAAAGCGGCTAAACAGGTCATGTATGTAAAATAAGAATACGTTTTAGCAATGCTAAAAAAAAACGCAAAAAGCCAATCTAAAGACACAAAGTATTTCTTTACAAGCTTTTGATTGAAAAAAACATCTAAAAAAATTAGCACTTTTGGCAAAAAATAAATACTTTTGCAAAAGTGCTTTTTTTATAGCTCAATTTTAGTATTAATCTTGTTTGTTAAATGCACTAATTTTCATCAAAAATCTAATTCTATATTTTAATGGCAGGAAATCAAAAAGTCACCTATACAGAAGATAATATCCGTTCTTTAGATTGGCGAGAACACATTCGCTTACGTCCTGGTATGTATATCGGTAAATTGGGCGATGGTTCCGCTCAGGACGACGGTATTTACATCCTAATCAAAGAAATCGTAGACAACTCGATTGATGAGTTTGTAATGGGACATGGTAGAAAGATTGAAATTCAACTCAGCGAATCAAGGGTTGAAGTGCGTGATTATGGACGAGGTATTCCTTTAGGGAAGGTGATTGATTGTGTGTCAAAGATTAATACTGGTGGAAAATACGATTCTAAAGCCTTTAAAAAATCTGTAGGATTGAATGGGGTAGGGACAAAGGCGGTCAACGCCCTGTCTAACCATTTTAAAGTCATCTCTTTTAGAGATGGAAAGGCGAAAAGTGCAACCTTTCAACAAGGGCAGTTAAAGGAAGACTTGCCGATCCAGAAAACCGCAGAAAAAAATGGCACCTTAACCATTTTTGAGCCTGATGAAGGCATTTTTAAAAACTATCACTTTATTCCAGACTTCCTAGAAAATCAAATCTGGAATTATGCCTACCTTAATGCTGGTCTAAGCATTTACCTCAATGGACAACGTTATTATTCCAAAAATGGCTTATTGGATTTATTGACTCGTAAAACGGATGAGGATGCCATACGTTATCCAATTATCCATTTAAAAGGCTATGATATTGAGGTAGCAATTACCCATACCAGTCAATATGGAGAGGAATATTATTCTTTTGTCAATGGACAATATACGCCACTAGGTGGAACCCATTTGTCTGCTTTCAAGGAAGCAATTGTGCGGACGGTGAGGGATTTTTATGGTAAAAGCTTCGATACAGCAGACATTCGTGCTTCGATTACCGCAGCCATTAGTGTCCGAGTAGAAGAACCTGTTTTTGAGTCGCAAACCAAAACCAAATTAGGTTCGCAAAGCATTGGCCCAGATGGTCCAACAGTACGTTCTTTTGTCGTTGATTTCCTTAAAGAAAAACTCGACAATTTCCTACACAAAAACAAGGAAACCGCTGATGCTTTATTGAAGCGGATTTTACAATCAGAAACCGAGCGTAAGGAATTGGCTGGGGTCAAAAAACTAGCAAGAAAGCGAGCTAAGACTGCCAATCTACACAATAAAAAGCTAAGAGACTGCCGTTTGCATTTTAATAAGTGTAAAAACGACGACCGCTACAATACAACCATTTTTATTACAGAGGGAGACTCGGCAAGTGGTTCGATTACCAAAGCCAGAAATGTACAAACACAAGCCGTATTCAGTTTGCGTGGTAAGCCTTTGAATTGCTATGGTTTGACCAAAAAAGTGGTCTATGAAAACGAGGAATTCAATCTCCTTCAACATGCCCTAAATATCGAAAACGGTATTGATGATTTACGCTACAATAAAATCATTATCGCCACAGATGCCGATGTAGACGGTATGCACATCCGCCTACTACTCATGACCTTTTTCCTCCACTTTTTCCCAGATATAGTGCGTAATGGGCATGTCTATATCCTAGAAACACCGCTTTTCCGTGTGCGAGATAAGAAAAAGACGATTTATTGTTATTCTGAAGAGGAAAAGCAAAAAGCCATTAAAAAGCTAAGAGGCAAACCCGAAATCACCCGTTTCAAGGGATTAGGAGAGATTTCCCCCAAGGAATTCGGACAGTTTATCGGTGATGACATCCGCCTCGAACCGGTCATCCTCAACGAAGAAACCACCATCGCCAATTTATTGAAATATTATATGGGTAAAAACACCCCCCAACGCCAAGGTTTCATTATCGAAAATTTGGTCGTGGAGGAACAATTAAAGGCGGAACCAGCGTAAAATGGGTATACGTTGTTGTTGGTTGTTTATCGTTTATCGTAGGGCAAAGGCACGCCTTTGCCTATAATACCCATATACATATGTTACATAAGGGTCGATTCCATATCAAGCCCTGACTTGCCTGACACGAACTACCCAGTCATGCGAGTGATATACTACATCCCCCTTTGAAGGGGGC
>JAHDFT010000429.1 GCA_020628015.1 Bacteroidota bacterium | reverse complement strand
CCTTTCAGGGCTAATAATGGATACTGCGTTTTCATAGGGCGATGCCCTATGCTAATGCTTAAGCCCTTTCAGGGCGAAATTAAAATTGGAAAAATATTCAAGCCCAAATATCTTAGAACTAGATTTTTTCTAACCAAAAAATCATTAATTTTGCAGCAAAAATAAAATAATAATCAATCATGGATCAATATCACTACCGATTAGTCAATTCAAAATTATCCAATTTCAAGATAGAAAAGGTAAGCCTTATAGCCGAAACGCTAAGTAAAACTGTACTTTTAGTCAATGAAAACTGGATTTTTCAACATGCCAAGACTGCCTCAGCAATTGTCAAAATCCAAAACGAAGTAGCCGTATTAGAAGCCCTAAAATATGTACGAGCAGTCCCACTAACCAAAATCGAATCATCGGGCTTAGATTTCAGTTTTGCTGAAAAAATCAAAGGTGTACCATTGCGTCGAGATGTCTTTTTTAAATTAACAGGCTTTCCATTACAAACCCTTGCCAAAAGTTTTGCCTACTTCTTAAAAGAAATGCAGCGATCCAATTTATCGGAAGTAAAAGAAAAAGCTCCTTTTATGACCTTTGAAGCAGCGGAAAAACTGTATAAGGATGCTGAAAAAGAAATTTTCCCACATTTGGAGGTTTATGTAAGAGATGCTTACAAACAATTATTCGACAGTTTCTTAGAAAAGCCCATGAATTTTAGATATTCCCCTGTTTTTATACATGGAAACTTATTACCAGATCGAATTGTGTACAATCAACATATCGGAGAGTTAAAAGGAATTATCGGTTTTGAAGATGCTGGAGCAGGTGATCCTGCCCAAGATTTAGCCACATTGATCTATCATTATGGAGAAAGATTTACAGATTTGCTGGCTCATTTTTATCCAAAAATCAAGGAAGATGCCCCTAGAGCAAGATTCTTTGTAGCGATAAAGGATTTACAAAAAGCATTGAAAGCCCTTGAATCTAAAAATATAAAAGATCAATTAGCTCATCTAGGTTCGGCTAAAGATTTGAGGAACTAAATCCTTATAAGTAATTGATTATTTGGCATTGTATAGATCATTAAAATGCAAACATATACTAACTTAACATTATTTTAATATTGACACTAAAATTCATTAATGGCTATTGTATAATTTAGCACTTGCTGTGATGTAGAGGAAGATTGATAATTGATAGCTTAGATTTATTATTTCTAAATTTCTGACTATCAGCTTACTGAAGAAACTTCTTTTCTAAACACTAATACAAACCATTATGAAGCAAGCATTGACATTGCATTTTTTTAGCTTTTTAGTTGCTATTGCCTGTCTGACAACTATTCCATTTATGGAGGCATTGGCACAAGGAACAACAAGTTCCTCTATGAGTGGGGTAATTGTAAATGAAGAAACAGGGGAAACCTTACCTGGAGCAACCGTAATCGCCCTGCATGAGCCGAGTGGGGTGAAATATGGCACCACTACTAGACCAGATGGCCGTTTTAATTTACCTGGTATGCGAGTTGGAGGGCCTTATAAAGTGACGATTTCTTTTGTGGGCTATCAAGCTCAAGAACAGAAGGATGTTTTTTTGAGCTTAGGACAGGATTATAAATTAAAAGTTAACCTAAAAGAAGCCAGCGAAGAACTAGACGTTGTAGAAATCATCGCTGATGGTATTATGAGTTCTGAAAAAAGTGGTGCTGAAACCACTATTGGAGAAAAACAAATTGAAAACTTACCGACTATTTCCAGAAGCTTAGAAGATTTTACCCGTCTAACGCCACAGGTATCTACTGCGGGTTCTGGAACTAGTATTGCTGGAAGTAATAACCGTTATAATGCTATTTTTATTGATGGTGCGGTGAATAATGATGTATTTGGTTTGTCTTCTTCTGGTACGAATGGTGGGCAAACAGGGGTGACACCGATTAGTTTAGATGCCATCGAGCAATTCCAAGTTGTTGTGGCTCCTTACGATGTTACATTAGGTGGATTTACTGGTGGTGGTATCAATGCGGTTACCCGTAGTGGTTCCAATAAAGTAGAAGGTTCTTTATACTGGTTTACTAGAAATCAAAACTTTGTAGGAAAAACACCTACCTATGGTTTAGCGGATGATTTTGAAAGAGAGAAAGTAGATGATTTTAAAGCCAATACCTTTGGTGCTAGAGTAGGGGGACCAATTATCCAAAACAAATTATTCTTCTTTGTAAGTGGAGAATTCCAAAGAGAGCAAACGCCTGCTCCTTTCGATTTTGATTTATATGAGGGGGCTTCTAGTATGGCAGAATTAGATGCTTTGTCTAATAAATTGAGTGGATTGGGTTATGATGCAGGAACGTATTTGGACAAAACGGATGAGTTGAGTAGTAATAAATTCTTAGCTCGTTTGGATTGGCAATTGAATGATAAAAATACTTTAACCCTTCGCCACAGTTACACCAAAGCAGAGCAAATCAATGTTAATGGTTCTTCTAGTAGAACCCTCAACTTCCGTAATAATGGTGTTTACTTCCCAAGTACAACCAATTCTTCTGCTATAGAATTGAATACCTTATTCAATAATGAAATGTCGAATAATTTGACACTTGGTTTGACCTCTGTAGTAGATGATAGAGATCCAATTGGTTCAGACTTTCCTTACCTCATCATCCAAGATGGATCTGGTAGACTCAATATCGGTAGTGAGCAATTTTCTACAGCCAACGCTTTGAATCAACGTATTCTTACTTTGACCAATAATTTGAAACTCTACAAAGGGAATCACAATATTACCATTGGTACACACAACGAATTTTATTCTATCTACAACCTATTCATTCGTCAAAACTATGGGGTATATGAATACGATTCTTTATCGCAGTTCATGAATGATTTGCCTGCTACAGAATACTATAGAAGTTATTCTTTGGTAGATGAATTAACGGGTGATGGATCGGCAGCAGCAGCAGAGTTTTCCGCTATGCAATTAGGTTTATATGCTCAGGATGAAATCACTTTGACACCAACCTTCAAATTAACGGCTGGCTTGCGTTTAGATATACCTATTTTTACAGCTCAACCAGCAGTAGACAACTATTTTAATGATACCACGATTCCATTGATCGAAGCAGAGGGTTATGATTTAAAAGGTGCAAGAGCTGGTCAAATGCCTACAGCACAATTATTATTGTCTCCAAGATTAGGCTTTAACTTAGACCTTAGTGGAGGAGAGCAAAATACGATCTTACGTGGTGGTGTGGGTCTATTTACAGGTAGAGTGCCTTTTGTATGGCCAGGTGGAGCTTACAATAATAATGGTTTATCTGTTGGTGGGGTATTTGCCAATGATGTTACTTTTGAACCAGCTTATGACAATCAACCAACTAGAGAGGATTTTGGTGGTACTGATCCAATTCCTTCTGGTCAAATGGACTTATTCGCAGAAGGTTTTAAATATCCACAAGTATTCCGTTCTAGCTTGGCCTTAGATCAAAGATTACCTGGCGGTTTGATTGCTTCTGTAGAAGGAATTTTCACCAAAACGATGAATGATGTCTTCTACGAAAATATCAATCTCCGTCCTTCCACTACCAAATTAACAGGAACAGGAGATGATCGTTTATTATTTAATCGTAGTGATGAAATTGATGATACCTATAGCCGTATTTTATTGGCAAGTAATACCAATGAAGGATACGCTTATAATTTCACCGCCAAAATCGAAAAGCCTTTCGCTAATGGTTTGAGCGCAAGTTTAGCATATAATTATGGAGATGCCTACAAAATCTTTGAAGGAACTTCTTCTCAAAACTCATCTCAATGGAGAGGGGTACACAGTATCAATGGTAGAAATATCGCTCCGCTAGGCCGTTCTGATTTCTCTAGTGGATCAAGAATTATCGGTGCGCTTTCTTATACAGCAAGTTATGCCAGCTTCGGAGCAACAACGATTTCGCTATTCTATAATGGACAATCTGGCTTACCTTACTCTTATACCTATAATGACAGAGGTGGCTTAAACAATGAGGATTCCAGAGAACGATCTTTGATTTATGTACCAGCAGATCAAAATGACATTATCTTAGTAGATGATGGAGATAGAACGGCTGCACAGCAATGGTCAGAATTAGATGCCTTTATTAGCGATGATCCTTATTTGAGTACAAGAAGAGGACAATATGTAGAGAAAAACCAATCCAGAGCACCTTTCTCGAATGTGCTTGATTTGCGTTTATTACAAGATGTAGCCTTGACACTTGGAGAAAACAAACATCAATTCCAAATTTCCTTAGATGTCTTAAACTTCACCAACCTCCTCAACAAAAACTGGGGACGTATTCTTTCCTCTCCTAACTTTGGTAATTTCGAGTTAATGGATTTCGAAGGCTTCCAAGAGGACGGTACAACGCCAACTTTCACCTTCAGCGGCGTAGACGAAGACCGATTCAGCATCGCTAATTTCAATTCTCGTTGGAGAATGCAATTAGGTGTTCGATACATTTTTAATGATTAATCATCCCGTAGGGACAAGGCACGCCTTGTCCCAATAACACGCCTTGTCCAATAAAAAAACAGAATAATTAAGGAACATAACATACTTTTTTAAGTACCATGAAGTGCTTGAATGTACCAAACGGCATTGATTTGTAAATCAATGCCGTTTTTTATGTATGTCCATAATAAACAATCACACCGACATCCCAAACAAACGAGCGAACTCATAACATCC